>JAIYAG010000166.1 GCA_027489195.1 Burkholderiales bacterium
GCGACCAGGTGCGCTTCGCGCTCGGCACGCCGCTGCTGATCGACCCGTTCCGCCCGGACCGCTGGGACTACGTGTTCCGCTTCCAGCATCCGAACGGCGCCGCCGACCTGCGCCGTGCCACCGTGTTCTTCGCGGAAGGACGCGTCGCGCGGGTCGAGTCCGATGCGCTGCCCGCCTCGGACGAAGGCTCGGACCCGGCCCTGCCCGGCTACCGCCGCAAGCAGGGACGCTTCCGGTGAGCCTGCGCATCGCGATCGCGGGGGCCTCGGGCCGGATGGGACGGATGCTGGTCGAGACGGTGCTCGACGCGCCCGAGGTCGAGCTGGTCGGTGCGCTCGACGTCCCGGGTTCGCCGGGCATCGGCCGCGATGCGGGCGAATCGCTGGGCCGGCCCACCGGCGTCGCGGTCTCGGCGGATTTCGACGAGGCACTCGGCCGCGCCGACGTGCTGATCGACTTCACCCGGCCCGAGGGCACGCTGCGCCATCTGCACGAATGCGCGGCGCGCGGCGTGCGGATGGTGATCGGCACCACCGGCTTCGACGAGGCCGGCCGCCGCGAGATCGAGACCGCCGCCGCCCGCATCGGCATCGTGTTCGCGCCGAACATGAGCGTGGGCGTGAACGTGACCTTCCGCCTGCTGGAGGTGGCCGCCACGCTGCTGCGCGACGGCTACGACATCGAGGTCATCGAGGCCCACCACCGCCACAAGGTCGATGCCCCTTCGGGGACCGCGCTCGGCATGGGCCGGGCGATCGCGGGCGCCCTGGGGCGCGACCTCGACGAGCTCGCCACCTGGACGCGCCATGGCGTCACCGGCGAGCGTGCGCCCGGCTCGATCGGCTTCTCGGTGGTCCGCGGCGGTGACATCGTCGGCGACCACACCGTGCTGTTCGCCGGCACCGGCGAACGCATCGAGATCACCCACCGCTCGGGCAGCCGCGCCACCTATGCGCAGGGCAGCCTGCGGGCCTGCCGATTCATCGTGCAGCGCGGCGCGGGCCTGTTCGACATGCAGGACGTGCTCGGCCTGCGCGGCGGCCCGGCCGCCTGCGCGCCCGACCCCGGCGCGCGGCCCCGGGATCCTCCGAGAAGCGCGACCCCGCAGCCCCTGTTCCGGGCGCGACCGCTCGTACGAGTGCATCGACCGCCGGTCCTGTGGTGCGGTGCGCCCATCGGCGTTCGCTCGCCCACCGATCGTTGCCTCGATACAACGTCGTTCCATCACCACACCGAGTCCCGGCCCTGGCCGATACGGACGACAGGCACGGATGCGAATCGACGGATCACTGCGGGCGGCCCTGACGGCCGGGGCGCTGGGCCTGAGCCTGGCGACGGCGGCTGTCCCCGCCCGTGCCGGCGACGGCTCCGAGGAAGCGCTCCGGACGAAAGCGGACCTGCTGCTGAACGGCGTCCGCCAGCAGGTGGCGGACTGCGAGGGGCGGCCCCGTGTCCTGGCCAGCGCCGCTGTCGACTCGGGGGCCCTGGCGACACAACGGCCGCCGCTGCGCTGGAACGCACAGCTCGGCGAAGCCGCCACGCGGCACGGCGACGCCATGGCCCGTACCCGGATCTTCGATCACGTGGGCACCGACGGCTCGACGGTGCGCGAGCGCGTCGACGCGACGGGCTACCGCTGGCAGGTGATCGGCGAGAACCTGGCGGCGGGCCATCCCCGCCTGGAGGATGCCGTGGTGGGATGGCTGCGCAGCAGCAGCCACTGCGCCGCCCTCCTCGATCCGCGCTTCACCGAGTTCGGACTCTCCCGGACCGACTCCGCGAGCCCGAACGACGCCTTCGGGACGTACTGGACGCTGGTGCTCGGCCGACCGCGCTGACGCCGTACCGCGCCGCGACGACGCGTCGCGAGCCGGAACCGCACCGTTCCGGCGCAGCATGCGCCATGCGGGGGCGCACCGCCCGCGCCGATCGGGCTCGCGCGCGCCGACTATAATCGGGCGATGGATCTGCGCCGTGTCACCGCTGCGGTCGGCGCGGTGGGCATCAACGCACTGGTCGCATTCGCGATGGTCGCCCTGTCCGGAAACGGCCCGCCCTCGCGCCCTGTGCGCGTCGAGCCGGTGATCGCCCGTCTCGTCGAATCCCCGCCGCCCGAGCCTCCGAAGCCTGTCGCCGCGCCGCCTCGGCCGCCGGCCGAGCCCGCGCAGGCGCGACCCGCGGAGCGGCCGGCGGCAGCGCCCGTGCCGATTCCGCGCGAGCGTCCGGCGCCGCAGGCGAAGGCCGAGCCGGCACCGGTGCGGGACGTCTCCGCGAGCGACCCACGCCCGACACCCGCGGTGACGCCGGTGGCACCCACCGCGCCGCCGGCGGCAACACCCGTCGCCGCGGCACCGTCCGCGCCGGCGCAGAGCGCGTCCGCCGCGCCGGCGCCGGCCGCAACCGCTGCGGCGTCGGCGACCGCCTCCGGCCCGGTCGCCTCGGCCGCGCCCACGTCGGAGGTGGCGCGGCGCGTCGGCCCGCGGGTCGATGCCAGCTGGGCTGGCAATGCGCCGCCACCGTATCCTGCCGCAGCGAGGAGAATGGGCGAGCAGGGCGAGGTCCGGCTCGACGTGCACGTGGGCGTCGACGGTTCGGTCATCGATGTGCAGGTGCGTGTTTCGAGCGGCTCTCCCGCGCTCGACCGCAGTGCGATGGATGCCGTCAGGCGCTGGCGCTTTCGCCCGGCCACGGTCGACGGGCAGGCGGTGTCGGAGTGGTATCGCGACTGGAAGTGGGTCTTCAGGCTCGAAGGATAGGCATGGACAATCGTCCGCTCGGTTTGGTGCATTTCTGGCAGGCAGGCGATGCGGTGACGCACTCCGTCGCCTGGCTGCTGCTCGCGATGTCCGTCGCGAGCTGGTACTTCATCCTCTCCAAGGCCTGGTCGGCCTGGCGCATGCGGCGCAGCGCCCGCGCGGCGCTCGAGCGCTTCTGGTCGGCGCGCACGCTCGACGAGGCGGTCGAGGTGCTCGAGCGCGACGACCACGAGCGCGTCTTCGCCCCGATGGCCGACAAGGCACGGCGCGCGGTGCGGATGCAGGACACGGCGACGCTCGCCGGCTCGGTCGATCGCGACGAGCTGGTGACCCGCGTGCTGCGCCAGCAGATGACGCAGACCTCGTCGCGGCTCGAATCGGGGCTGACCTTCCTCGCCTCGGTGGGCAGCACCGCGCCCTTCGTGGGCCTGTTCGGCACGGTCTGGGGCATCTACCACGCGCTGCTCGGCATCGCCGGCAGCGGCCAGGTGCTGATCGACCAGGTCGCGGGCCCGGTCGGCGAGGCTCTGGTGATGACCGCCGCCGGCCTGGCGGTCGCGATCCCCGCGGTGCTCGCCTACAACGCGTTCACCCGGATCAACCGCGTCGTGCTGGCCGAACTCGACGGCTTCGCGCACGACCTCCTCGCGCTGGTCACGCACGGGCGCCGGATCGACCGGGGCGACGGCGATGGCGATGCGCTGCGCGCCGCCGTGCCTGCGGCCGAGCCGATGCAGACCGTCGGCCGCTGAACCGGAGGACGAGGCCATGGCATTCGGCGGATTCGATTCCCAGGGCGGCCCGATGCGGCCGATGGCGGAGATCAACACCACGCCGCTGGTCGACGTGATGCTGGTGCTGCTGGTGATCTTCATCATCACCGCGCCGCTGCTCACGCATGCGATCCGGCTCGACCTGCCGAGCGCGCAGGCGCCGGTCTCGACCGAGACGCCCGAAACGGTCACGGTGTCGATCGATGCGAAGGAGCAGCTCTTCTGGAACGACGCGCCGCTGGCCGACGCGCAGGCGCTGCGCGAACGGCTCGCCGGGATCGCGCAGAAAACGCCTCAGCCGGAGCTGCACCTGCGTGCCGACCAGCAGGTGCGCTATCAGCGGATCGCCGAGGTGATGTCCGCCGCGCAGTCGGCCGGCGTCACGAAGATCGGCTTCGTGACCGATCCCAAACCCGCGCCGCGCTGACCAGCCGCGGGCCGCGACGCTTCGGCGCCCGTGCGGCTACAGCGCGAAGCGCAGCGCCGACACCAGCGCCGAAGGCGCCTCCAGGCCACCGGTCGCCCGGCTGTCCCAGGTGTCGGTCGAAGGCATGCGCAGCGGCGTGTCGCCGAGCGCCTCGAGCGACTCGCCGAGGATGCGGTGCACCACGTCGTCGAAGCGCATCGCCTCGATCGGGCCGACGGGCTCCCCGTCCTCGACCCACAGGCTCGCGAAGCGCGTCATGCCGGTCACGCGCCCGGCGGCCCGGTCGGACCAGTTCAGGTACCAGAGGTTGGACACCGACACACCGGTGCCGAGCCGCGCGAGCGCCTCGTCGGCACGCAGCGTGCCGGGCGCGACGCGCATCGACTCGGGTGATTCGTGATCGGCGGCGGCATTCGACACCAGGCCGAACTCGCGCGCGGTCCGCGGCGACACCAGAGTGTCGACCAATCGGCCGCCCGCGATCAGCGGCACGCGCCGCGGCCGCGGATAGCCGTCGGACTGGAAGGCCGGCGCGAAGCCGGCATCGAGGTCCTCGACGACGGACAGCATCGGCGACATCGAGACCTCGCCGCGGGCGAGCCGGCCCAGCGGCGACTGACCCGTGCGGTGCGAGCGAGCCGAGAAGCCGCCCCAGCCGAACATCTCGAGCAGGTCGCCGAGCGCGCGCGGCGCGAGCAGCACGCGATAGTCGCCCGGCGAGAGACGGCGAACCGGCCGCGCGAGCACCGACGCATCGGCGCGCGAGCGGGTGATCGCGGCGGCGATCGCGGCGGTGTCGAGCGCGCTGCCCGACCAGCTCGCCTTCACGGCGCGCCGCGTGCCGGCATCGTCCGGCAGGTGGATCGACCAGTCGAAGGCGACGCTGCTGCGCCGGTACCACTGACGGCTGCCCGACGAGCTGCAGAAGCCCCGGGCGACCGGCCCGGCCGCGCAGAAGCCGACGAGGTCCGAGTCACCCGCGGCCTGCGCGACCGCATCGACGAAGGCGGCCCGGTCGAACGGCGCATCCGGTACGTCGTCGTCCGACACGACCGGTGCCTGGTTGACGTCGAGGAGCGGGTCGGGCTCGGAGTCGGCCACCGCGGCGCGCAGCGCGAGCACCGTGTCGGCGATCGCAGCGGCCACGGCATCGCGCCCGGCCGCGAGGCCGGGCAGCGTCACCGAGCAGCTCGCCTGGCGATCGCCGTCGACCAGGCGCAGGCGTGCGACCGCACGCTCGAGGCGGCCCGCCTGGCGCACCCGCGCATGGTTCAGCCTCACGAATTCCGAGGCCTCGGCCTCGAGCGTCGCGACCAGGAGCTCGCCCCGGCCCGCCTGCGCATCGAGGACCTCGGCGAGGATGTCGAAGAGCGCCCGCACCCTCAGCCCGCCCCGCCGAACACGTCGACGCCGCGGAACAGGCAGGGCGGCGACGCATGGCCGACCCGCACCACCTGCCCCGGCTCGCCCTTGCCGCAGAACGGCGTGCCGTGCACCTCGACGCTCGCGGCGTCACCGACCGCCGCGAGGCTGCGCCAGAAGGTCGCCGACACGCCGCGATAGCCCGGGTTGCGCACGACGGTCGTCAGCCGCCCGTCCTCGATCAGCTGCCCCCATTCGCAGCCGAACTGGAACTTGTTGCGCGCATCGTCGATCGACCACGACACGTTGGTGCGCATCAGCACGCCGCGCTCGACCGACGCGACCATCGCGGCGAACGGCGTGTCGCCCGGCTCGACGTTGAGGTTCGCCATCCGGTCGATCGCCGGGCGATGCCAGCCGACCGCTCGCGCGTTCGCGGTGCCTTCGAGCGGCGTGCCGATCGCGGCCGCGCGGGCCCGCGACAGCGCGCCGCCCAGCGGACGCTGCAGCACGCCGCCGCGGATCAGCCAGACCTTGCGCGCGGCCTCGCCTTCGTCGTCGCTCGCATAGCCGGCGAGCTCGCCGGGCACGCCGGGGTCGAAGCTCACGTCGAGCAGCGGGGAGCCGTAGGCGTAGCGGCCGAACATCTCGAGCGACACGAAGCTGCCGCCGGCGAAATTGCGCTCGTCGCCGAGGATGCGGTCGAGCTCGAGCGGATGGCCGATCGACTCGTGGATCTGCAGCATCATCTGGTCGGGCATCAGCAGCAGGTCGCGCGCACCGCTCGGACATTCGGGCGCGGCCAGCAGCGCCAGCGCCTCGCGTGCGACCCGCAGCCCGCCGCCGACCAGGCCGCTGGCACGGATCACCTCGAAGCCGCCCTGCCGGCAGAAGCCGTTGTACTGACCGCCGAGGGAGCGCGTCTGCGAGACCGCGCCCTCGGCCGCAGTGGCCTCGAGGTTGGGCTCGACGATCTGCACCGCCTCGTGCGAGCGCGGACTGGCGTCGACCCACAGCGACTGCTGCCGCCGCACGAGCCTGAGCTGCGCGGTCCAGGAGACGATCCGCGGGTCGATGCGCATCGCTTCGGACTCGGCGCGCAGCAGCGCGATCAGCGCGCCACGCTCGGGCATCGGCTCGGCGAAGGCCGCCGTCGCGACCGGCAGCGGCGCGGCCTCCGGCAGCGTGCGCAGGTCGAGCCCATCGAAGACACCATGGCGCTCGACGGTCTGCGCCCAGCGGTCGGCGACCGCTGCGGCTCGGGCGAGACCGTCCGCGGACAGGTCGGCGCTCGCGCAGTAGCCCATGCCCCCTCGGCGCCAGACGGTCACCATCGCGCCGCGGTCGCGGGCGAGCTCGACGGGCGCGACGATGGAACGGCGGACCGTCAGCCGCTCGGACGTCTCCTCGACGATCCGGACCGTCACCCGGGAACCGGGCGACGGCGACGCGGGCAGCACCGGCCCGGACGAGACGGGCTGCACGCGGGTCGGGGCTGTGTTCAGTGCGTGCTCAGTGGGTGTTCAGCCAGCCGAGCAGCGACTGCCAGGTCGCGCGGTCCTGCTTGACGGTGCTGGCAGGGACGTCGAAGAGCGACAGCCCGTGCGCCGCGAGGTGGACGTAGTTCTGGGTGTCGCGCAGGTAGCCGGCCACCGGCACGCCGATCTGCGTGACGAAGCGTCCGAGCTCCTCGGCCGCGCGGGTGCGGGGATCGATCCGCATCCCGACGATCGCGACCTTCTTCGCGAGCTTGCCGCCCTTGCCGTACTCGGCCTGGAGTTCCTGCAGGAAATCGCGCGTCGCGAGGATGTCGAACATCGACGGCTGCAGCGGCACCAGGACCTTGTCGGCGATGCGCACGACCTCGGCGAGCCGCTTGCGATCGATCTGCGCGGGCGTGTCGAGCACGACGTGCGTGACGCCACGCGGCGGTCGCGCGACGCTGCCGTCGATGTCCCAGTTGCGGATCCGGGCGGCGTCATCGGGCCGCAGGTCGAGCCACGCGCGGGCCGACGCCTGGCGATCGACGTCGCCGAGCATCACCGGCGTGCTGTCGGTGGCGTAGTAGCCGGCGATGTTGGTGGCGAGCGTCGTCTTGCCGACACCGCCCTTGGGATTCACGACTGCGATCACAGGCATCTTCGAGGAGGCTCCGTAAGCGTGCGGCGACCGCACGTAAGCGCGACGTTGGCGAATCAACCCGTGATTGTAGCGACGAAGCGGTCGCGCGTCGTGGGGGTGATGGGCATCTCGTCGCGCCCACGCACGTCCGGGGAGGTGCGAGGTCGCGAACCGCGTAGCAGGTCCGACCGGAGGACGCCTCGCCGACGAGGGGCCCGACCGGGCGCAGGCTTCGACACGAAGCACGATGGGGCGTAGCCTTCTGCCGAGCGTGCCTAAGCCGGCCCCCGGGATACTGCCGATGCTGTTCACCACAGTGAAGTTCTTGCACCTGGTCGCATTGCTGCTGCTCTTCTGCGCGAGCCTGGCCAAGAACCTCCTGCTGACCGCCAGGCCGCTCGAATCGGTCGGGATCGCCCGATGCCGGACGGCGGATCGGATGTCCGGGGTCGCAGCGGGCTTCATCGTCGTCTCGGGTGCCGGCCTCATCTACCTGAGCCCGAAAGGCATGGACTTCTACACCGCCAATTCGAGTCTCTGGATCAAGATCGCGATCCTGATACTGGCGAGCGCACTGATCGTCCGGACGAAGCTCTTCTTCCGATCCGCTGCACACGCGCCCGCCAAGGCGGTTGACGTTCCGTCGGCCATCCCTTCGATCCTGAAGTTCGATCTGGCGAGCCTCGTCGTGATGACCTACCTCGGCGTGCTCGTGGCCTACGGCATCGGGATCCGCATCTGAGGTCGCGATCGAACGGCGCCGCCACGGCGTGACGCGCTGCAGACCGGCCGCAACGCCTGTCGCGCAGCAACCTGCCTTGGACGAGGAAGACGCCCGGCCAGTCTCGTGAGGCCTTAGCGGATGGCGTCGAGCACGACCGCCGTGGTGAGCAGCTCCGGCAGCACGCGGGGCCGCGCGTCGCCGGGCCGCAGCACGAGGTACAGCGGCACGCCGTTGCGACCGTGGCGCGCGAGCGCGGCCGTGATCGCCGGATCGCGCTGCGTCCAGTCGGCCCGCAGCGCGACGACGCGCTGCTCGCGCATCGCAGAGGTGACAGCCTCGCGCTCGAGCACGAGCTTCTTGTTCGCCTGACAGCTCACGCACCAGGCGGCGGTGAAGTCGACGAAGACGGTTCGGCCGTCGGCGAGCGCCGCCGCGACCGCCGCATCGGACCACGCGACCCACTCGAAGCCCGACGAGCCGGCCCCCGCACGCGGCGCGGCGGACGCGGCCGCAGGCGGCGGCGCATCGTCGAGCAGCGGTTCGGTCAGCGCGACCGTGACGAGCGCGGCGAGTCCGACCCCCGTCCACGCGAGGGCCGGCCGGCGCGGCGCGCCGTTCATCCAGCGGCCCCAGGCCCAGGCGCCCGCCGCGACCGCGACCGACGCGAACAGCAGCCGCAGCATCGCGTCGGCCCCCGCCTGCTGGACGAGCACCCAGGCGAGCCAGGCCGCGGTCGCGTACATCGGGAACGCGAGCACCTCGCGCAGCGTCTGCATCCAGCGCCCGGGCCGGGGCAGCTTGCGGACCCAGCCGGGCACGAGGCCGAGCACGACGTAGGGTGCCGCCATGCCGAGGCCGATCGCGGTGAAGACCGCCATCGTGAAGGCCGCAGGCTGGGCGAGCGTGAAGCCGAGGGCCGAGCCCATGAAGGGCGCGGTGCACGGGGTGGCCACCAGCACCGCCAGCACGCCCGCGCCGAACGAGCCGGCGGTCGAGGTGCCGCCCACGCCGCCCAGCCGCGTGAGCGCCATGCCGAACTCGAACACGCCCGAGAAGTTCAGCCCGACCGCGACGAAGAGCAGCGCCATCGCCGCGACGAATGCGGGCGACTGCAGCTGGAAGCCCCAGCCGACCGACTCGCCCGCGGCCCGCAGCCCGAGCATCAGCCCGGCGAGCAGCCAGAACGACACGAGCACGCCGGCGGCGAATGCGAACGCGCCGTGGCGCATCGCCCGCCGCGCGCCGCGCGCATCGCCCGAGGCCTGGGCGAAGC
>JAIYAG010000313.1 GCA_027489195.1 Burkholderiales bacterium
CATGGCGACGCCGACGTCGGCGCGCGCGAGCGCCGGCGCGTCGTTGACGCCGTCGCCGGTCATCGCGACCACGTCGCCGCGTGCCTGCAGCGCCTCGACGATCCGCAGCTTCTGGGCGGGCTGCACCCGCGCGAACACCGTGATCCGGCCGAGCACGCGCTGCAGCGCGGCCTCGTCCATGCACTCGAGCGCGGCGCCGTCGACGGCGAGCGTGTCCGCGTCCGCGATGCCGAGCTCGCGGGCGATGGCCAGCCCCGTGAGCGTGTGGTCGCCGGTGATCATCACCGGGCGGATGCCCGCCGCGCGACAACGCGCGACCGCCGCCCGCACCTCGTCGCGCGGCGGGTCGATCTGGCCGACCAGCCCGAGCAGGCGCACGCGGCCGACGAGCGGCTCGAGGCCCCCGGCGGGGTCGAAGCGCTCGAGCGTCACCCGCGCGAACGCGAGCACCCGCAGCGCGCGGCCGGCCATGGCCTCGGCCTGCGCCCGCGCCGCGTCCACCGTCGTGACGTCCTCGGCCGCGGCGACGAGCCGCAGCACCGCCTCGGGCGCGCCCTTGATCGCCAGCACCTGCGAGGCGCCCTCGGCCCGGTGCGCGGTGACCATCAGCCGGGTGTCCGCATCGAAGGGCAGCTCGGCGACGCGCGGCGCCTGCGCACGCAGCGCCGCGACGTCGATCCCGGCCTTGGCGGCGAGCGTGAGCAGCGCCGCCTCGGTGGGGTCGCCGGTGATGCGCCACGCGGTGTCGCCCGCATCCGGCGCGCGCAGCGCGGCGTCGTTGCACAGCGCGCCCGCCTGCAGCAGCGCGAGCAGCGCCGCATCCTGCGCCTCGACCGGCGGGCCGATCGGGACGCCGTCCTCGCTCAGTCGGCCCCGGGGCGCCCAGCCGCTGCCCTCGACCTCGATCGAGCGCGCCCCGCGGCCGCCCGCAGGCGGCAGCCACAGGGCGACCGCGGTCATCTCGTTGCGGGTCAGCGTGCCGGTCTTGTCGCTGCAGATGACCGTGGTCGAGCCGAGCGTCTCGACCGCCGACAGCCTGCGCACGATCGCGCCGCGCGCGGCCATGCGCTGCATGCCGACCGCCAGCGCGATGGTCATCGCCACCGGCAGCCCCTCGGGCACCACCGACACCATCTGGCTGATCGCCACCATCAGCAGCTCGCCGATCGGCACGCCGCGCAGCGTGCCCAGCGCCATCACCCCGGCGAACAGCGCGATCGCGACGCCAGCCAGCGTGCGCCCGAAGCGATCGAGTCGCAGCTCCAGCGGCGTGGCGGGCTCCTCGGCACGCTCGGTGAGCCCGGCGATCCGCCCGACCTCGGTGTGCACGCCGGTCGCGACCACGACCGCCCGCCCGCGGCCGGCGGCCACGTGCGTGCCGGACCAGACCATCGCCGTCCGGTCGGCGAGCCCGGTCGGCGCGGGCAGCGGCGCCACCGACTTGGCGACCGGCACCGACTCGCCGGTGAGGGCGGCCTCGGCCGCCTGCAGCCCGGCCGCCTCCACGAGCCGCGCGTCCGCCCCCACCGCGTCGCCGGCCGCGAGCAGCAGCAGGTCGCCCGGGACCAGGTCGCCGGCGGCCAGCGTGTGCTCGACGCCGTCGCGCAGCACCCGCACATGCAGGCCCGACAGGCGCCGCAGCGCGGCCATCGAGCGTTCGGCGCGGCCCTCCTGCAGCGCGCCGATCGCGGCATTGGCGACCACGACGATCGCGATGACCGCGGCGTCGCCGTGGTGTCCGAGCGCGAGCGCCAGCCCCCCCGCCACGCCGAGCAGATAGACCAGCGGGCTGCGGAACTGCCGCGCGAAGGCCGCCCAGGGCGGGCGCGGCGCCGGCTCGGGCAGCGCGTTCGAGCCGTGCTTGCCGAGCCGGCGCGCGGCCTCGCTCGCAGCCAGTCCGGTGCGCGCGTCGCCGCCGAGCGCGTCCAGCGCCTCGTCGGCGCTCAGCGCGTGCCAGGCGCGCTGCGGGTCAGCGGCGGGGCGACCGGATGCGGTGAGCGGATCGGCACCGGGTTCGACGAGGGGATCGGGCATCTCGCATCGAGGATAGTCCTCGCATGCGGACGGCCGCAGCCGCCGGCGCCCCGTTCCGGCGCCGGCGCTTGACCCGGGTCAAGTCGCGGTTGCTCAGTCCCAGCGGTACGACGGCAGCAGCGTGTCGCCGGCCCGCAGCAGGCCGTCGATGCCGTCGACGAGGATGGCGTTCTGCCCGAAGGTCACCGCGCCGCCCAGCTTGGGATCGGAGCGGAAGCCGGAGAGCACCTGCAGGATGCCGGGCTCGTGGCGGCCGGTGAGCGGGTCGACCTCGGGCACGGTGCAGCGGGTGCAGGGCTTGACGATGCGCAGCACGGTGGCCGGGTCGCTGCCGCCCTCGACGGCGAGCGTGTCGAGCATGTCCTCGCCGAACGCGTCGAGCCCCTCGAGCACCACGTTCGGTCGGAAGCGCTGCATCTGCGCGGCGGGCAGCCCCGCCTGCGCGAGGCGCCCGTTGAGCGCGGCGAGCGAGGCGCCCGACACCACCAGCAGCGGGAAGCCGTCGGAGAAACGTGTCAGCGCACCCGGCTGCCCGGCATCCGAGCCCACCCAGTTGCGGCTCGCCTCGCGCGGCGCGCTCGCGTCGAAGCGCAGCAGCCGCACCGGCCGGCCGACGTATTCGCTGAACCAGGCGCGCGCCTCGGTGCCCTCGTCGAAGCCCGCGCAGCGGTCGTCCCAGACGCGGGTGGTGCGCCGCGCACCGCCCGTGCCGGCGACGGTGAGGGCGGGCATGCCGGGGGCGAGCACGCGCAGGCCGCCATCGAGGCGCGAGGGCCGCACCATCGCCAGCCGCGGCGTGTCGCGCTGGGTGACGAACTCGTCGCGGTCGTCGACCAGCATCCAGCGCCGGTCCTCGAGCGGCCCGAGCGCATCGAAGCGCATCGTGTCGACGGCGATGCCGGCGCAGGACTTGATGGGGTAGACGTAGAGGGCCGCGATGCGGCAGGGAGGCGGGAGGGCGCTCATCCTGCCATCGTAGCAGCCGCGCCCAGGCGCTCGATCGCCGCGGCGAGCCCGAGCACCCGTGCATCCTCGAAGCGCGGCCCGACCACCTGCAGCCCGACCGGCAAGCCCCGCACCATGCCGGCCGGCACCGAACAGGCCGGCACGCCCGCCGCGTTGAACAGCGGCGTGAACGCCGCATGCCCGCGCGGGCCCGCCGGGCGGCCGCCGATCACGGGCGGCCCGAGCTGCCCGAGCGGCCAGGCGGTCACCGGCGTGGTCGGGCACAGCAGCAGGTCGATGTCCTCGAAGAGGCGCGCGACGCTGGCGACGATGCGCTCGCGCAGCCGCAGCACCGCGGCCAGCGCCTGCGGCGTCTGCGTGGCGCCGGCCTCGATCTGCGCGACGAGATCGGGGTCGATCATGTGGCGCGCGTCGGCGAGACGGTGGCCGTAGAGCGCGTGCAGCCCGGCCTGCTGCAGCGCGAGCAGCGGGTACTCGCGCACGCCCTCGGGCCAGACCGGATCGCGCTCGACCACGTCCCAGCCGTCGGCGCGCAGCGCGTCGACGCGGGCCTGCAGCGCCGCGAGCACGTCCTCGTCCACCGCGAGGTCGATGCCCAGGCGCGGGCTCCAGGCCAGGCGCAGCGTGCGGGCGGGCTCGACCGGGTCGCCGGCCGTGCCGAGGTCGACGCGCACCGGCACGCCTGCCGGATCGGCGGCATCGAAGGCGACCAGGGTGTCGAAGGCCCACGCGCAGTCGGCGACGTCGAGCGCCATCACGCCGATCACAGACTGGCCGTAGTTGGGCTCGGCGAAGCCCCAGGGATGCGGGATCAGGCCGCTGCTCGGCTTCAGGCCCACCAGCCCGCAGTGCGCGGCGGGCCGGCGCGTCGAGCCGCCGGCGTCGGTGCCGAGCGCGAGCAGTCCGAGCCCGGCGCCGAGCGCGGCCACCGCACCGCCCGACGAGCCGCCGGGGGTGAGCGAGGGATTCATCGGATGACGGGTCCAGCCGTGCAGCGGATTGGTCGTCACGCCCTTGCAGGCGAACTCCGAGCAGTTGGTGATGCCGAGCAGCACCGCGCCCAGCGCGCGCCAGCGCGCCACCGCCCAGGCGTCGCGCGGCGCGACGAAGTCCTCGAACAGGCGCGAGCCCTGCGAGACGCGGCGCCCGCCGACCCACAGGTTGTCCTTCGCGGTGAAGGGCACGCCCGCCATCGGCAGGATCTCGCCGGCGTCGAGCCGGCGATCGACCTCCGCGGCCTCGGCGAGCGTGGCCGCCGCATCGAAGCCGATGATGGCGTTCAGGTCGGGGTTCAGCCGCTCGACCCGCGCGATCGCCTCGCGCGCGACGTCGACCGCGCGCAGTTCGCGCGCCGAGACGCGCGCGGCGAGGGCCCGGGCCGACAGCGCGCCCGGGGACGGCTCGTGCGGCACGCCCGGCAGCGCACGCGGTGCGGCGCTCATGCGCGCTCCGCAGGCACCGCCGCGATGAAGTGGCGGGCGATCTGCTCGCGGGTCGCGCACCAGGCGCGGTTGCGCCCGCGCACGTGGTCGACCAGCTTCGCGAGCGCGCCGATGCGACCCGGGCGCCCGAGGATGCGGGTGTGCAGACCGATCGACATCATCCGCGGCGCATGGCGCGACTCGCGCAGCAGCCACTCGAAGGCGTCGATCGCGTAGTCGGCGAAGTCGTTGCCGCGCACGAACGCGAAGCTGTCGAAGAATTTCATGTCGTTGGTGTCGAACGCGTAGGGCAGCACGAGGTGCGGCCGCTCGCCGACCCGAACCCAGTAGGGCAGGTCGTCATTGTAGGCGTCGCTGTCGTACAGGAAGCCGCCGTGCTCGACCAGCAGCCGCCGGGTGTTCACCGACGCGGAGGACTTGGTGTGCCAGCCGACCGGCGCGCGCCCGACCAGGCGCGCGACGGTGGCGGCGGTGCGCGCGATCGCGGCACGCTCCTCGTCCTCGGCCATGTGCGCGTGGGTCTCCCAGCGCCAGCCGTGGCAGCAGACCTCGAAGCCGCGGTCGACCGCGTCGCGCGCGACCCAGGGCGTGGACTCGAGCGCACGGCCGCAGGCGTTGAGGGTGAGCGGGATGCCGGCGTCGGCGATCAGCCCGGTGATGCGCCCGTAGCCGACCCGCGCGCCGTACTCGAAGTGGCTCTGCATGCACAGGTCGGGCGCGCCGACGATCTCGTTGCTGACCTCGTGACGGCCCTCGTTGCGCGCGTCGCCGGCGGTCAGCGACAGCTCGGCGCCCTCCTCGACGTTCAGCACGAAGGACACCGCGAGGCCGGCGCCGCCCGGCCACGCGAAGCTCGGATAGCGCCCGCCGTAGCCGGCGAAGTCGCGGTCGCCGCCCGCGCCCGCGCTCATGCGCCGGCCCTCGCGCGCTGCCACAGCGCCGTCGAGGCGGCCTGCGCGTCGGCGAGGATCGACTCGAGGTCGGCCTTCACCGGGCGGCCCGAGGCGACCACCTGCTCGCCGTCGACCCAGACGTGCTCGACGTCGCGGCCCTGCGCGGTGTGGACCAGGTTGCCCACCGGGTCGATGCAGGGCACGAGGTGCGGACGGCGGAAGTCGAAGGCCACCAGGTCGGCCTTCCTGCCGACCTCGATCGAGCCGACCTCGTCGGCCAGGCCCATCGCGCGGGCGCCGTCGCGGGTGGCCATCCGCAGCACGTCCTCGGGCTGCCAGAAGTCGTCGACCCGGTCTTCCTGGATGCGGCCGATGGCGAGCGCCCAGCGCATCACCTCGACGAGGTCGGCATGCATGTTGTCCGAGCCCAGGGTGAGCCGCGCACCGGCACGCCGCAGCTTCGAGGTGGGTGCGGCGGTGCCGCCGGTCGCATTGCCCTTGGGAATGTGCGCGACGTGGATGCCGGCGCGCCCGCAGCGCGCGATGTCGGTGTCGTCCATCCAGATGCAGTGCGCGGCCAGCAGCCGGTCGTTCAGCAGCCCGACCTCCTCGAGCAGCTGCGGCGGCGTCATGCCCGAGCGGCGCATCACCTGCTCGACCTCCTTGCGGCTCTGCACGAGGTGCGTGTTCACCCGCAGCCCGCGCCGCGACGACTCGGTGGCGATCATCCGCAGCAGGTCGTCCGAGCAGGTGTCCGGCGCGTGCGCGGAGAGCTGCACGCCGGTGCGCCCGCCGTAGGCACCGTGCCAGCGCTCGGCCAGCGCGAGCGCCTCGCCGAGCGTGCGCTCGCCGATCTCGGTGTGGTACTCCCAGCGGCCGTCGCCGATCAGCGAGAAGTCGGCGTCGTGGATGCGGCCGCAGCTGTAGACGCGCATCCCGAGGTCGGCCATCGCCGGCAGCGTGAGGTCGGCGTGCACGTAGGTGTCGTTGAGCAGCGTCGAGCCGAAGAGCAGCGCCTCGACCGCGCCCAGGCGGGCCAGCGCGACGGCCTCGTCGGGCGTGACGTCGTGGCCGTGCGGGATGCCGGGCGTATAGGCGGGCGCGAAGCCCAGGTCCTCGGCGACGCCCCGCACCATCGTCAGGATGGCGTGGGTGTGGACGTTGACCAGGCCCGGCGTGAGCACGCGGCCGGGCAGCGCGACGCGCTGCGTCGCGCGGGTGTCCGGCGGCAGCGCGGCGGCGGCGCCCACCCAGGCGATGCGGCCGGCGACGATGCCGACCGCGCCGTCCTCGACGACGGTGTCCCGGTCGTCGACGGTGACGACGGTCGCGCCGGTCAGCAGCAGGTCGAAGGCGGGCGGAATCGGTGGCGTCATGCGGGCCTCAGTCGTGCAGGTGGGCGAGGAAGCGCCGGGTGCGCTCGGTGTCCGGGGCGTCGAAGATCCGGTCCGGGGTGCCGGTCTCGACGACCGCGCCCTCG
>JAIYAG010000301.1 GCA_027489195.1 Burkholderiales bacterium
ACCTCGTAGAGCTTGAGGTTGAAGATGTTCGGCAGCGGGTTCTCCTGGCCCACCACCAGGCCGGTGGCCAGCGCGGTCGCGAGCTCCGAGACCTCGACCGGCGTCGCGGTCGCGCCCATGCCGGTGATCATCGACGACCAGAGCTTCACCGGCACGCCGCGGTACTTCTTGCCCGCCATGTCCTTGGGCGACAGCACCTTCTCCTTGGAGGTCAGCTGGCGCGCGCCCTGGAAGGCGGTGCCGACGATCCGCATGTTGCCCTTGGCGACGAGGTCGGCATTGATGAGCTGCAGCGCCACCGAGGTCCGCGGGTCGGTCGCGCGCATCGAGTGCTCGGCGTCGCGATAGACGAAGGGCGTGTTGAAGACCGCGGTGGTGGGCACGATGCGGCCCAGCGAGGCGAAGTCGTGGTGGCCCATCGCGATGGCGCCCGAGCGCACGCCGTCGACCATCTCGGAGACGCCGCCGAGCTGCGAGTTGGCGAACACCTGGATCTCGACGCGGCCCGCGGTGCGCTCCTTCACGAGCTTGGCGACCTCGTCGGCGTACAGCGTCTGCGGCGCGTTGGCGACGCCGACGTGCGCGTAGCGCAGCTTGATCTGCGCGTGCGCGTCGGGCGCGGCGCCCAGCGCGAACGCGGCGGCGACGGCGGACAGCGCGGCGATGCGGAACGCGGCACCGCGGCGGGCGGTCGGGGCGGTCGGAACGGATCGGGTCATCGGGTCTCCTCCTGGTCTGGGTGCGGCCCCTTCGGGGGCTCGTAGAGCTTCATCACGGCCGAGGTGTCGAGCTCGGCATGGCCGAGCCGGATCAGCATCCGGTAGAGCGACAGCGCCTGGCCGGCCATCGGCGCGGGGGACTTCAGGGCCCCCGCGAACGCGCTGACCAGCTCGAGGTCCTTGAGCAGCTGCCGTGCGTAGCCCTGGGGCGCGAACTCGCGCGCGACCATCCGCGGGTACAGGCGCTGCAGCAGCGTGCCGTCGGCATGGCCGCCGGCCAGACACTCGGGCAGGCGCGCGGCATCGATGCCGGCGGACTCCGCCATCACCGCAGCCTCCGCCAGCACCGCATGCGTGCAGCCGACGATCAGCTGGTTGATCATCTTCGCGGCGAGCCCCGCGCCGGGCGGGCCCATGTGCGTGACGCGGGCCGCGACCTCGGGCCACAGCACCGAGGCCGCCTCGACGTCCTCGGGTTCGCCGCCGACCATCACGGTCAGCGTGCCCGCCGCGCTCGCCGGCGGGCCGCCCGAGACCGGCGCGTCGACCCAGCCGCAGCCGGCCTCGGCGCGCAGGCGTGCGGCGAAGCCACGGCCGCGCTCGACCTCCACCGTCGAGAAGTCGACCACGCGCGCAGGCGCCCGGATCGCGGACACGACGCCCTCGGGACCGAACACCGCCTGCTCGACCGCATCGGTGGTCGGCAGGTTGAGCAGCACGAGGCCCGCGCCGCGCGCGGCGTCCGCGGGCGATGCGGCCGACTGCGCGCCGGCGTCGACGGCGGCGCGCAGCCGCTCGGGCACCACGTCGAAGGCGCGCACCGACCAGCCGCGCGCGACGAGCCGCGCGACCATCGGTCCGCCCATCAGGCCGACGCCGATGTAGCCCAGCGTGGGCTTCGGCACGGCGCCGCTCATGCCGGCAGGCCCATCGCGTAGACCCGGCTCGCGGTGTCGTGGAACACCGCCCGCTGCTCGGCGGGCGCGAGTCCGCCGAGGATCGCCCGAAAGCCGCCGAGGATCGTCGGGTAGTCGGCACACAGCGAGTCGACCGGGAAGTTGCTGCCGACCATGCAGCGCGCCGGGCCGAACAGCTCGACCAGGGTCTCGACGACCGGCCGGTTGGCCTCGACGGTCCAGGGCAGCCCGGCCTGTCCGATCCCGGACAGCTTGATCGCGACGTTCGGGCAGGCGGCGAGCCGCGCGCAGGCCGCGCGCCAGCCGGCGAGACCCTCGGCGCTGCGGTCGGCCGGCATGCCGCAGTGGTTGACGATGAGCTGCGTGCCGGGGAAGTCGGCGGCAAGCCGCGCGGCCTCGCCGAAGTGCCACCAGGGCGACTGCAGGTCGAAGCGCAGCCCCAGGGGCGCGAGGCGCGCGAAGCCGGCGCGCCACGCGGGGTCGCTCATGCCGCCGGGCGCGGCCTCTCCGGGGCGCGGGTTCGCGCGCGGCTTGTGGCGCACGCCGCGCACGAAGTCGAAGGCCGCGAGCGCCTCGAGCGTGGCCGCGCAGTCGGCGCGGTCGAGCCAGGCCTGGCCGACGGCCACCGTGGGAAAGCCGGTGCGCCGGCGCAGCGCGTCGACCCAGCGGATCTCGCCGATCGGGTCGGCCGGATCCCATTCGGTCTCGACGTAGACTGTGCCGACCACGTCGAAGCCGGCCGCGTCGGCGAAGTAGTCGGCGGGCAGGTAGGGCCTGCGGATCGCGCGGTAGTCGCCGTAGCGGAACGGAATCGGCGGCTCGTCGCAGAGCCACGGGTGGTGATTCGCCGTCGGGTCCCAGAAGTGCTGGTGCGCGTCGACGATGGGAAGCCCCTCGACCATGCCGTGACCGTCTCCGTCTTGGTATTCCGTAATTATGGAGTTACAGTATTTGCAATGTCCGCCCTGCGTCAAGCCGAATCACCGCTTCCGGAGACGCCGATCGCGCGGCCCTCGCTGCACGACGAGGTCATCGCGCGGCTGCGCGACCTGATCGTCGAGGGGCGCCTCGCGGCGGGCGAACGCATCGCCGAGCTCGAGGTCGCCCGCTCGCTCGGCATCTCGCGCACGCCGCTGCGCGAGGCGCTCAAGGTGCTGGCCAGCGAGGGGCTCGTCGAGCTGCTGCCCGGGCGCGGCGCGGTGGTCAAGGTGGTGACGCCGCGCGATGCGCAGGACATGCTCGCCCTCACCGGGCTGCTCGAGGGCCAGGCCGGCCGGCTCGCCGCCGTGCAGGCGAGCGACGCCGAGATCGCCGCGATCCTCTCGATGCACCGGCGCATGCGCGAGCACTACGAGCGGCGCGAGCGGCCGGAGTACTTCGCACTGAACCAGCAGGTGCACGACGCGATCGTCGCGGCCGCCCACAGCCCGACGCTGTCGATGCTGCACGGCATGCTGCGCATGCGCATGCGCCGCATCCGCTACATCGGCAACCACCACCCGCAG
>JAIYAG010000471.1 GCA_027489195.1 Burkholderiales bacterium
CGCTGCGCGGGGGTCGCGAACTGCACGAACACCGCGACGACCGCGTCGAACGGCGCGCCGCAGGCGGGGTCGTCCCACCCCCAGGCATCCGTCGACGCCTGCCGGAAATCGACCCGCACCCCGCGCTCTCCGGCGAGCGCGGCGGCCTTGGCCAGTCCGCGCTCGGCGATGTCGAAGGCGGTGACCGCGCAGCCGCGCGCCGCCAGCCAGGTCGAGTTGCGGCCCTCGCCGTCGGCCACGCACAGCACGCGATCGCCGGCTGCGAACAGCGCGGCCTGTGCGGCGAGCGTGTCGTTCGGCGCGGTGCCGAACACGAACCCCGCGGCCGCATAGCGGCCGTTCCAGCGTGCGGCCGCGTCCTCGAACCCCGCCATGGCGCGGGCTACAGCGTGCGCTGCAGGAAGGCGGCCATCCGGTCCCAGGCCTGCTGCGCGCAGCCGGCGTCGTAGACGTCGCCGCGGCGCTCGTTGAAGAAGCCGTGGGCGGCCTCGTAGCGGTAGACCTCGGGGCTGCGGCCCGCGGCCTTCATGCCCTGCTCCAGGCCGTCGGCGGCCGCCGGCGTGCACCAGTCGTCCCGGTTGGCAAAGTGCGCCTGGAACGGCACCGCGATCGCGGCCGGATCGGCGAAGTCCTTGGGCGGGATGCCGTAGAAGCACACGCCGGCCGCGACCTCGGGAATGTGCGCGCAGGAGGCGATCGTCAGCGCGCCGCCCATGCAGAACCCCATCACCGCGACCTTCGAGCCGCCCGCGGCCAGATGCCGGACGGCCCCGCGGATGTCCTGATGGGTGGCACCGGGAAAGTCGAGGCCGGTCATCAGGTGGCTGGCCTCGTCGGGCTTCTGCGTGACGCGGCCCTGGTAGAGGTCGGGCGCCAGGGCGTTGTAGCCGGCCCGCGCGAACCGGTCGGCGACGCCGCAGATCTGGTCGTTCAGGCCCCACCACTCCTGGATCACCACGATGCCGGGACGGCCGGTGCCCGCGCTCGCGAGATAGCCTCGGGTGCGGCCGCCGTCGGGCCGTTCGAAATCGATCATCTGTCCCATGTCGTCCTCCGTCGGGGCCCCGGGGTGTCGGGCGCCGCCTCGACGCAAGACTAGCAAACCACGGCGGCCGGCCTCGTCCCGGGCGTGTCGGGATCCGGGTCGCGTGGCCGAGGCCCGGCGCGCAGCGCTCGGCCGTGCGCCCCGGTCCCTCAGCGGAATGCGTCCGGCGGGGCCGCGCGGCCGGTGCCTCCGCTGCCCACGGGCGTGGCGGCATCGGGTCGGACGGCCGGACGCGGCCGGTCCGACGCCCGGGCGGTGCCGACGGTGCCGGTGCACCGCGAGCTCGCCCGCTCGACCGCCTCCGCCGGGGCCAGCCACACGAGCACCGCCCATCGGCAGCCTTCACCGAGCGCGCGCACCGCGTCGGGCACCGTCAACGATCCGAGTCCTTGCATCCACCCTCCAGACGGTGTCGACACAGTGTCGTCACGATCGGACGGCCCCGCCCGACGGGCGCAGCCAGCCGCTTGACCCCGTGTGCCAGAATCGTGCCCGCCCCGCCGTCACCTGGAGAAGACGCTTGGACACGACCATGGCGACCAGCGTGCAGGTGGTCGAGAAGCTGATCGGCCGTTTCGGGATCGACCCGGGTCCGATCTTCGCGCGGCACGGCATCGATCGCGGACAGCTCTCCGACCCGAGCGCCCGGCTCTCCCAGGATGCGATCGACGACGTCGTGCGCGACGTCGCCGCGCTCGTGCCCGACCCCGCGTTCGGCCTGCTGGCGGCCGAGTGCTGGCATCCGGGCAGCCTCGGCGCGCTCGGCCACGCCTGGCTCGCGAGCTCGACCCTGCACCGCGGCCTGGAGCGCCTGCAGCGCTACTGGCAGCTCCTCGGGCAGCGGACCGCGATCACGCTGCGCGAGGACCCCGACGGGCTCGCGGTCGTGCTGCGCAACCCGCGCAGCGATCCGCTGATCGCAGCGGTCACGACCGACATGGACTTCTCGGTGCTGGTCGACATGTGCCGCATGAACGCCGGCAGCGACTTCAACCCGATCCAGGTCCGACTGATCCGGCCGGCGCCGCATGACACCGCGCCCTACGAATCCTTCTACGGCTGTCCGGTGATCTTCGGCGCGCCGGAGCGTGCCGTGATCATGCCGCGCGGCGCGATCGACACGCCGCTGGCGACCGCGAACCGCCAGATCGCGGGCCTGCTCGACCGGGTGATGGCCGAGGACCTGGCGCGGCTCGACCGCAGCGACGTCGTCGCGCGCTGCCGCGCGCAGCTGCACCGGCGCCTGGCCAGCGGCGAGGTCACCGCCACGCAGGTGGCGAGCGACCTGGCCATGAGCCGCCGCACGCTGCACCGCAAGCTCGCCGACGCCGGGACGACCTGGCAGCAGCTCGTCGACGCGACCCGCCGCGACATGGCACTCAGGATGATCGAGGACCCGCGTCGCGCGATCGGCGAGATCACCTTCGAGCTCGGCTTCTCGCAGCAGAGCGCCTTCGCCCGGGCCTTCCGGCGCTGGGCCGGGACCTCGCCCACGCAGTACCGCGACGCGCTCCTGGCCACACGCGGCGGCGTGACCGCCCGCGCGGCCCAGCCGGAGCGCTGAGCGCCGCGACGGGGCGTTCGCGCGCCGCGCGCGACGACCGGACGGCGGTCGTGGCGGGCGAGCCGGCCGCCCTGGCGGACCGGCCCGCCTCCCGCCGACGCGCGACGACCGCCGGTCCCCCGCCGGTTGCCGCCGGTTCCGTGCGCCCGCAGCCTGTATCGTGCACCCGATCGATCCGGAGGATCCGATGCCGCGTCGCCTGAACCCCTCGATCCTCGCCGCCCTGCTGCTGGCCGCGGCCACGGCCGGCTGCTCGACGCCGTTCGGCCCGGGTGCGACGGTGGTCGCCGACCCGCCGTCGCTGCTCACCGCGCTGCCCGACAGCCCCGACGTGGCGCTGATGGGCACGCCGCCCGAACCCGTGGTGATCCCGCAGGCCGGCCCCCCGGCCCCGAGCGCCGTGAAGACCGCGTCCGCGGCGCGTCCGACCCGGGCCGCCCGCCCGAACCGCGGCGACACGGCGAAGGCGTCGACCGCCGAACAGACGAGCGCGTCGGCCGGCCCGAGCGTGACGACCTATGTCTACTCCGATGCGCCGGTCGCCGTGCGCCAGGGCGCCGCGCGCGAGGCACCGGCCGGCCGGCCCGCCGTCGTCCCGGCTGGCTTCAACCCATACCGGATCGCGATGCCTTCGGGGTCCTGGCGCTGCGAGTTCGGGCGCAGCGTGCAGGTGCGCGACGTCTCGGCCGACATGCGGACCGCGGTGCTGCGCTGGGGCAGCCGCGACTACACGCTGCGCGCCGTTCAGGCCCGCAGCGGCGCGCTGCGCTACGAGGACGAGGCGTCGGGCCTGGCCTGGATCGTGATCCCCGGCACCTCGATGCTGCTCGACACGCGCGAAGGCCAGCGCCTGGCGAACGCCTGCCGCGCCTGAAGGCGCGGCCCCGTCCGGGTCAGCCGTCGCCCAGCCGCGCACGCAGCGCGGCGAGCTCGGACTCGAGACGCTCGACGCGCGAGACCAGGGCCTCGAACGCCGCGCCCGCGCCTTGCGGCATGCCCGCCGCAGGCGACGCCAAGGCCGCCGACGGCGCGAACGCCGGCGCACGCGGCTCGTCCGGCTCGCCGCACAGCAGGTGTGCCCAGCGGTTCTCGCGCGAGCCGGGCTGGCGCGCGAGGCGCACGACGTAGGGATGCGGGCTGCGGGCCGCCAGCTCCTCGAGGTAGGCCTCGGTCGCCGACACGTCCGAGAAACGGTGGATCCGTTCGCAGTTCGCGCGCAGCTCGGCGGCGGTCTGCGGTCCGCGCAGCATCAGCGTCGCCAGCAGCGCCACCGACTCGGACGGCACGCCGAGCACCCGCCGGGCGTTCTCCTCGTAGCGCATCGCCCGCCCGCCGCTCGACTCGATCACCATCGAGCGCGCGCGCAGCGCATCGAGCGCGGCATGGGCGTCGGCGTCCGACACGTCCATCACCGGGTCCCGGCTGGTCTTCTGGTTGCAGCCTGCCACCAGCGAATTCAGCGTCAGCGGGTAGGTGTCGGGCACGGTGTGGCGCTTCTCGACCAGCACGCCGAGGACACGGGCCTCGATCGGGGACAGCGGCGCGAACGGGGGCGTTGCGGACATGCGGGCAGGCGTCTCGTGGAGCTAGGAGGAGCGCGATTGTCGGGGTCCCGGGGGCGCCGGTGCAAGCCGCGCCGCCGCGCCCGGTCAGCGCGATGCGACGAACGCCCGATAGGCCGCCTCGAACGCGTCGGGATGTTCGAAGTGCGGCAGCGCACCGGACTCGAAGGGCTGCAGTCGCCAGTTCGGCCGCGCCGCGGTCCAGTCGGCACCGCTGAAGTCGCGGAAATCGCCGCGCGTGCCGTGCGGCACCCAGACCGGCATCGCGAGCCGCTCGTAGACGTCGCGGATGTCCTTCGAGAACAGCCTCGCCGACAGGAACGCCAGCGGCGCGAAGCGCGCGCCCGGCTGGTGCGCAGCGGTCCAGCTGTACTCGAAGAGCCCCTCGTCGATCGCCTTCGAGCCCCAGGTCCGCCCGAGGAAGTAGCGCACGCTGCGCCGGCTCACCAGCGCATCGAAGAGCCCCTGGCTCCACAGCGGGAACGACACGATCCGAAACATGCCCGGGACCTCGCGGTCGGTGCCGGGCGGCGCGCGCAGCGACGCGGAGCGGCGATCGAGCCCGGTCGGCGTGACCATCGCGAGCGTGCGCACGCGCTCGGGTCGGGCGGCCGCGACGCGCGCGGCGAACTCGGAGGACAGCGACAGCGCCAGCACGTCGACCGCGACCGGCCCGCAGTCGGCGCCGATGGCCTCGAGCGAGGCCTCGACCGCGGCGACGTACATCGCGACGTCGTAGTGACGATCGCCGCGCTCGGACGCCCCGAAGCCCGGCAGGTCGGGCGCGTACACGCGATGCGTGCGGCACATCCGCTCGAAGACCGGGCGCACCTCGTAGGCCGATGCCGCCGCGTTGATGCTGTGCACGAGCAGCATCGGCGGACCGTCGCCCGCGCTCCAGAGCGCGAGGCGGCCGGCGGGTGTCGCGATGTCACGGCGCACGGCGTCGGACAGTGGAGGAGGCAGCGCGGAGGGAGCGTTCATGATCGCGGGCGCCGTCGACATCGGCGCGGCCACGCGCGCGGGGCTCCGATGATAGCCGAGCGGCACCGCTGCCCGTTCGTAGGATCCTGCGCCGGACCGCAGGCATCCAGGTCCGGCACGGCCCCCGGCAGGTCCGGTCGCCGACCCCCCTCCACCCGCCGCCCGTCGGCCCCGGCCGCGGCCCGGCGTCCGGAGGTAAGCTCGGCTGTCCGGCAACAGGTCCACTGCCGGTTCGACGACGCAGCGGGCGGAGCACCGGGATGGCGCAACGGCGGGCATGGACGTGGGTGGTCGCGGTCGGCGTCTTCGCATCCGTGCCGACGCGGGCCGAGCCGCCGCTCACCGCCCCCCTCACCGCCCCCTTCACGGCCTCCGAGCGGGCGTGGCTCGAGGCCGCGCATCCGGTGCTCGCGCAGGCCCGGCACGAGCGGCTGCCGCTCGACATCGTGGTGCAGCCCCAGCCCAACGCCGGCGAGCCGCCCCTGGCCACCGCCTTCGTCGCCGGTCGCTGCAAGCTCGTGCTGACCATGCGCGGACCCGGCGGCGCGCCGCTGCCCGAGGCGGCCCGCGATGCCGCGCTGCCCGCGCTGCTGGTCGAGGCGATGCTCGCGCACGAGCTCGGCCACTGCTGGCGGCACGCACGGGGCGAGTGGCACGCCTGGCCGGCGACCTTCGGGACGGCCGTCGAGGCCGTCGAGGCCGCCCGCCGCGAGGAAGGCTTCGCCGACCTGGTCGCGCTCGCCTGGACCCTGCAGCAGGACCCGGGCGCCTACCGCATCGTCCACGACTGGCTGAGCGCCCAGCGGGCCCGTCCGGCCCAGGACGGCGCCGAGCACGACACCCGCGTCTGGGTGGCCGCCGCGCTGGACCCGGCCGCGTTCGGTGCGCCCGCCCCGCTGTTCGAACGGGCGCGTCGGCTGTGGATGAGGATCGAGCCCACGCCCGCGCATTGACCGCCCGACCCCTTGTCGGCGAGCAGAACCGCCCACTCATCGCCGTCTTTGCAAAAAAGTCCGGTCTGATATCCCGATTAGGCTCTTTTTCCGCACGAATGGACCGACTAGGATGCGTGCATGGCTGCATCCGCCCCCTCCGTCCTGCCGCTGAAGGCCGTCGTCTTCGACGCCTACGGCACGCTGTTCGACGTCCATTCCGTCGCCAGCCTCGCCGAGCAGCTGTGGCCCGGACGCGGCGACGCGCTGTCCCAGGCCTGGCGGGCCAAGCAGCTCGAGTACTCGTGGCTGCGGGCCATGTCCGGCCGCTACAAGCCGTTCTGGGACATCACCCGCGACGCGCTGCGCCACAGCGCCGCCCGCCTCGGCCTGCCCCTCGACGCGGCACGCGAGACGCGGCTGATGAACCAGTACTCGAGCCTGTCGGCCTTCCCCGAGAACCTCGAGGCCCTGCGCGCGCTGAAGGCCGCCGGGCTGCCGCTCGGCATCCTCACCAACGGCAACCGCGACATGATCGACGTCTCGGTCCGGAGCGCCGGCATGGACGGACTGTTCGACCACATCCTGTCCTCGCAGCAGGTCGAGACCTTCAAGACCCTGCCGGCGATCTACGAGCTCGCGCCGGCCGCCTTCGGCTGCCGGGCCCGGCAGATCCTCTTCGTGTCCTCCAACGCGTGGGACGCGATCGCCGCCCGCTGGTTCGGCTACACCAGCTTCTGGATCAACCGCGCGGGTGCCCCGCCCGAGCAGCTCGACACCGACCCCGACCACGTCGGCGCCCTGCTGACCGACGTCGTCGCGGTCGCGACGCGTCGCCCCTGAGGCACGGCGCCGATCGCACCCCGATCCGCAGTTCGCCCCATCCCCTTTCGAACCCCCCAGAGACCCGCCATGACCGCACGCATCGAACTCCACGGCCTGAAGGTGGCCCGCCCGCTGCACGACATGATCGTGAACGAGGCGCTGCCCGGCACCGGCATCGACGCCGACACCTTCTGGAAGGGCCTGTCGTCGCTGGTCCATGAACTCGGGCCCCGCAACCGCGAGCTGCTCGCCCGGCGCGATGCGCTGCAGGCCCGGCTCGACACCTGGCACGCCGCCCGCAAGGGCCAGCCGCACGACGCCGCCGCCTACACCGCCTTCCTGCGCGAGATCGGCTACCTCGTGCCCGAGGGCCCGGACTTCTCGGTCGACACCGCCAACGTCGACCCCGAGATCGCCAGCATCCCCGGCCCGCAGCTCGTGGTGCCGGTCATGAACGCACGCTACGCGCTGAACGCGGCCAACGCCCGCTGGGGCAGCCTGTACGACGCCCTCTACGGCACCGACGCGATGGGCGATTCGCCCCAGCCGGGCGGCTACGACGAGGCGCGCGGCGCCCGCGTGATCGCCTGGGCCAAGACCTTCCTCGACGAGGTCGCGCCGCTCGCCTCGGGCAGCCATGCGGCGGTCACCGGCTACGCGGTCGTCGGCGGCGCGCTGCACGCGCGCACCGCGGCCGGCACGGTCGCGCTCGCGACGCCGGCGGCCTTCGTGGGCTACCGCGGCACCGCCGAGGCGCCGACCGCCATCCTGCTGCGCCACAACCACCTGCACGTCGAGATCCGCATCGACGCCTCGAGCCCGATCGGCCGCAGCGACGCCGCCGGCGTGGCCGACGTGCTGCTCGAGTCCGCGATCACGACGATCATGGACTGCGAGGACTCGGTCGCCGCGGTCGACGCCGACGACAAGGCGCTGGCCTACCGCAACTGGCTCGGCCTGATGAAGGGCGACCTGGTCGAGACCGTGGCCAAGGGCGGCGGCACGTTCCAGCGCACGCTGTCGGGCGACCGCGAGTACATCGGCGCCGACGGCGCGCCGCGCGTGCTCAAGGGCCGCTCGCTGATGCTGGTGCGCAACGTCGGCCACCTGATGACC
>JAIYAG010000143.1 GCA_027489195.1 Burkholderiales bacterium
CCGAGCGGCTCGCCGCCCGCGGCGCGAGCGCAGACTTCTTCGTCAACCCAGCCGAGGTCGGCGGGCGTCACCGGCTGTCGTGGTCCGAACTGCGGGCCATGTCGACGGCGGGCATGTCGATCCAGTCGCACGGCCACACCCACACGCACCTCGACGGCCTGACCGAGGCCGAGGTGGCCGACAGCCTGCGCCGCTCCAAGGACGCGATCGAGGATGCGCTCGGCACGCCGGTGACGCTGTTCGCGCCGCCCGGCGGCCGCCTGCACCCTGCCCTGGCGCGGCTCGCCGCATCGATCGGCTACCGGGCGCTGTGCACCTCGCGCACCGGCACCTGGACGCCCGGCCGCACCGACGCGGCGATCCCCAGGCTGGCGGTGCTGGCCTCGAGCGATCTCGAACGCATGCGGCGGTGGGCACAGGCCGATCCGCTGCTGATCGCGCGTGCGCGGCTGCGCGGCGGTGCGCTCGACGCGATGAAGCGGCTGCTGGGCAACGGCACCTACGAGCGGCTGCGCGGCGCCGCGCTCGGGAGGCGCGGGTGACGGCGCTCGCGGCCTGGGTGTTCGCGCTGAGCGCCGGCTGGGTCGTCTGGACCTTCGTCGGGTATCCGGCCGCGCTGTGGGCCGTCGCCCGCCGGCGGGCCCGACCGATCGCACGCGCGGCGATCGAGCCCGAGGTCACGATCGTCGTCGTCGTGCACAACGAGGCGGCGGGCATCCGCGCGAAGCTCGAGTCCTGCACGGCGCAGCGCTATCCCGCCCATCGACTGCGTGTCCTGGTCGTCTCCGACGGCTCGACCGACGCCACCGGCGAGGCCGTCCGCGCGTTCGGCGACCCGCGGGTGCGCTGGCTGCACTTCGAGCAGCGCCGTGGCAAGGCGGCCTGCGTGAACGACGCGATGGCCGCGCTCGAGACGCCGATCGTCGTGCTGACCGATGCCCGCCAGGCCCTGCATCCGGAGGCGGTGCGCCACCTCGTGTCCAACTTCGCTGACCCGGCGGTCGGTGCGGCCAGCGGCGAGCTGGTCTTCCTGCTCGACGGCGCCAGCGGCTTCGCGCAGGGCGTCGATGCCTACTGGCGCTACGAGAAGGCCATCCGCAGGATGGAAGGCACGATCGACTCGGTGGTCGGGGTCACCGGCGCGCTCTATGCGCTGCGCCGAGAGGCCTGGACACCGATCCCGGAGGACACGGTCCTCGACGACGTGCTGATCCCGATGAACGCGGTGCGCGCCGGCTGGCGGGTGGTCTTCGAGGACCGCGCGATCGCCTACGACCGGCCCGCCAGCGAGCCGGCCCGCGAGCGCGTGCGCAAGATCCGCACGCTGGCCGGCAACTTCGGGCTGGTCGCGGCGCATCCGTGGCTGCTCGATCCGCGCCACAACCGGATCGTCGTGCAGTACCTGTCGCACAAGGTCACGCGGCTGGTCGCGCCGCTGGCGCTCGCCGGGACGCTCGTCTCGAGCGCGGTGCTCGCACCGGTGCATCCGGTCTTCGCGGCGGCGCTGCTCGCGCAGCTCGCGCTGTACGCGATGCCCCTGCTCGGCCGCGCCTGGCCGGCGACGGCGACGGCGCTGCCGGTGCGCATCGCGACCGCGTTCGTCGCGCTGAACTGGTTCGTGGTGCTGGGCTTTCGCGAGTGGCTGATGAACCGCCGGGTGCACGTATGGCGCTGAACGCCCCGCGCGACGAGCCCCGCCTGCGGGTACTGCACCTGCGCTCGAGTGCGGGCCTGTACGGCGCCGAGCAGGTGCTGCTGACCCTGCTGCCGGCGCTGCCCGCGCTCGGCATCGAGGTGGTGCTGGGGTGCCTGCGCAACCCCTACCAGGCGCGGCTCGAGCTGCACGAGCGGGCGCTCGCGCTCGGCATCGACAGTCGGCTGGTGGCCTGCAACGGCCGCTTCGATTCGGGCACGGTCGGTGCGATCCGCCGGCTCGCCGAGGACCTGGATGCCGACGCGGTGCATGTCCACGACTACAAGAGCGTGTTCCACGCGCGGCTGGCGAACCGGCCGCGTCGCCCGCTCGTCGCCACGCTCCACGGCCATTTCGCCGACACCCCGGCGGTCCGGCTGTACAACTGGATCGAGCTCGCGCTGGTGCGCGGCGCCGACCGGGTCTGCATCGTCTCGGACGCGATGCGCGAGACGCTGGCGCGCCGCCGCATCGATCCGGCGCGCACGGTGACCGTGCCGAACGGCGTCGACACCGGCCGCTACCGGCCCGACGACGCCGCAGCGGCGCGCGTCGCGCTCGGCCTGCCGCCCGAAGCGCGTGTCTTCGGCACCGCGATGCGGCTGGCCGCACCGAAGTTCCCGATCGGGCTGGTCGAGGCGTTCGCGGCGGCGCGGCCGCGGATCGCCGCGAACGCCGTGCTGGTGATCGCCGGCGACGGCCCGATGCGCGCCGGTCTCGAGGCCCGGATCGAGGCGCTCGGGCTGGGCGGGTCGGTGCGCCTGCTCGGCGTGCGCGACGACCTCGAGCGGGTGTACCCGGCCTTCGACGCCTTCGTGCTGCCCTCGCTGTCCGAAGGCCTGCCGATGGCGCTCCTCGAGGCGATGGCCTGCGGCATCGTGCCGATCGCGACCGCCGTGGGCCGCGTGCCCGAAGTGATCGAGGGCGTGGCCGCGGCCCCCTTGCCGCCGGGCGACGTGGCGGCACTCGCCGACGCGCTCGCCGGCTTCGAGCCCGCCGGCCCCGCGGCCCCGATCCGCGCGGCGCTGCGGTCACGCGTGCTCGATCGCTACGCCGCGGGATCGCTCGCCCGCGCCTATGCCGACGTCTACCGCGGCCTGGGCCGGCCCGCCGCCCTGCCCGCCCGTCCGCTCGCGAGCCCCGGCGCATGAAGATCCTCGCAGTCACCACGAAGAGCCCGTACCCGCTGAACGAGGGCCGGGCGCTGCGCACGTACAACCTGCTGCGCCAGCTCGCCCTGCACCACGAGGTCCACCTGGTGTCCTTCGTGCAGACCCGCGAGGACGTCGAGGGCCTGGAGGCGATGCGGGCCTTCTGCGCGACCGTCGAGGCCGAGCCGCTGTACCTGGACCATGCGCGGCTGCGCCTGGCGGCCGACGCCTGCCTCGAGCTCTTCGGCCCGGTGCCGCTGCAGGTCATCAAGTACCGGACAGCGGGCATGCGCCGGCGCCTTCAGCGGCTGATCGGGCAGCACGCGTTCGACGCGGTGCACCTCGACATGCTGCACCTGGCCGAGTACCTGCCGATGTTCCCGCACGCCACGCGCGTGCTCACCGAGCACAACGTCGAGTCGGCGCTGCTCGCGCGCCGCGCCGACACCGAGACGCGCACGCTGCAGCGCGCCTACCTGCGCTACCAG
>JAIYAG010000139.1 GCA_027489195.1 Burkholderiales bacterium
ACCGGTCGCGCCGGACGTCAGCCGGTGACGGCCCAGTCGAGCGCGCGGCCCAGGCAGGCGCGCAGCAGCGGGCGCAGCCGCGCGCTGCGCGCCTCGTCGAGGGCGAAAGGTGACGACTCGTCCATGTAGATCGCCTGCGCCATCTCGAGTTGGATGGCATGCACGCCGTCGCGCGGCCGGCCGTGATGCCGCGTGATGTGGCCGCCCTTGTAGCGCCCGTTCAGCACCCACGAGTAGTCCGACTGCGCACGCACGGGCGAGAGCACCGCCTCGATCATCGAGGCCTCGCAGGCGGCGCCGTCGGCCGTGCCGAAGTTCAGGTCGGGCAGCCGGCCCTCGAAGAAGCGCGGCAGCACCGAGGCGATCGAGTGCGCGTCCCAGAGCACGACGCGCGGATGCACCGCGCGCAGCCGAGCGAGTTCGCCCGACAGTGCCTCGTGGTAGGGCCGCCACCAGCGTTCGCGGCGGGCGGTGATCTCCTCGCCCGCGGGCGGTGCATCCCGCCACACCGGCTCGCCGCGGAAGGTCTCGGCGGGCACCAGCCCGGTCGTCGCCATGCCCGGGTACAGGCTCGAGCCGTCGGGCGGGCGGTTCAGGTCGATCACGTATCGCGACTGCGTCGCGATCACGACCGTGGCGCCGAGCGCCGCGACGAAGTCGTAGACGAGCGGCAGGTGCCAGTCGGTGTCGGCGAGCGTCGCGGCCTGCGGGGTGAGGCGGGCGGCGATGTCCGCGGGCAGGCCGGTGCCGACGTGCGGCATCGACACCAGCAGCGGCGCATCGCCGCGGATCCGCTCGAAGGCGGGGTCGGACGTGTCGCGTTCGAAGGCGATCATCGCGGGGTCCTCGGGGTCGGTGCGGGGTGACGGGTCTCGGGGGTCTCGGGGATCTCGAGGGTCTCGGTCGGGCCGGTCGGGGCGGCACCCGCCGGGCCGATCGCCACCTCGAGCAGCAGCGCGGCGCCGAGCGCCCGGGGGACCGCATCGTCCGACTCCAGCACGAGCAGCATGCCCGCCTCGAGCACCTGTTCGCCGACGGCGATGCGGCCGCGCTGCAGCCAGCAGGCCCGCACGGCCGCGCCCTGCGCCGAGGCGCGCCGCGACCAGTGCGGATCGAGCTCGGCGCCGTCGGCGAGCGTGACACGACGCATCGCACCGGCGCGGCGGCCGCGCGCGAGCATCAGGTGCAGCGCGCGGCAGCGCGTGGCGCCGACGCGCCGCGCCTCGGGTGCGGCCTCGCCGGCGAAGGCCAGCGGCGGCCCCTCGGCATCACGGGCGGCATTGCGGACGGCATCGGCATCACGGGCGGCGTCGGCCTCAGAGGCGGCGTCGGCGTCGGCGTCGCGCTCGGAGCCACCGCCCGGCGCGTCGAACGCCAGCACCACCGCGCCCTCGACCGGCGCGAACACCCGATCGACGCCGGGCAGCCGCGAGAACGCACCGTCGCGGTCGATGTCGGCGAGGCTCAGCCGCCAGTCGAACGCCGGGCCATCGGCCGTCGTGCCCGGGGACCGCGGCTCGAGCGCGAGATCGCGCGTGGTGCCGCCGCCGTTGGCCCAGGGCTGCGGCACACACTCGGCGCCGACGACGACCCGCATCGCCGCCTCAGCCGCGCACGCAGGCCCGGCCGCGCCCGACACCCGCCGACGCCGTCATCGGCCCGCGCTCCCGGGCGCGATCATCGGCAGGTCCAGGCCCTGCTGCTGCGCGCACTCGATGGCCTCCTCGTAGCCGGCGTCGGCGTGGCGCATGACGCCGGTGGCCGGGTCGTTCCACAGCACGCGCGAGAGCCGCGCATCGGCCGCCTCGGTGCCGTCGCACACGATCACCACGCCCGAGTGCTGCGAGTAGCCGATGCCGACGCCGCCGCCGTGATGGATCGACACCCAGGTCGCGCCGCCCGCGACGTTGAGCATCGCATTGAGCAGCGGCCAGTCGGCGACCGCGTCCGAACCGTCGCGCATCGCCTCGGTCTCGCGGTTCGGGCTCGCGACCGAGCCGGTGTCGAGGTGGTCGCGGCCGATGACGATGGGGGCCTTGAGCTCGCCGCGCCGGACCATCTCGTTGAACGCCAGGCCCGCGCGGTGCCGCTCGCCCAGGCCCAGCCAGCAGATCCGCGAGGGCAGCCCCTGGAAGGCGATGCGATCGCGCGCGGCATCGAGCCAGGCGTGCAGGTGGCGGTCCTCGGGGAACAGCTCCTTGACCTTCGCGTCGGTCTTCCAGATGTCCTCAGGGTCGCCCGACAGCGCGACCCAGCGGAACGGTCCCTTGCCGCGGCAGAACAGCGGCCGGATGCACGCCGGCACGAAGCCCGGATAGTCGAACGCGCGCGCCACGCCCGCGTCCTTGGCGACCTGACGGATGTTGTTGCCGTAGTCGATCACCGGCACGCCGGCGTCATGCCAGTCGAGCATCGCCTGCACGTGCACGGCGCAGGACGCGCGCGCGGCCTCGGTCAGCTCGCGGCGTTCGGCTTCGTTGCCCTCGCGGCGCACCTGCCACCAGCGGGCCTCGCTCCAGCCCGCGGGCAGGTAGCCGTTGACCAGGTCGTGCGCCGAGGTCTGGTCGGTGACCGCGTCGGGCCGGATGCCGCGCGCGACCCACGCGGGCAGCAGCTCGGCGGCGTTGCCCAGCAGCCCGACCGAGATCGCGCGGCCCGCGGCCTGCGCGTCGGCGATCATCTCGAGCGCCTGGTCGATGTCGCGCGCCTGCGCGTCGAGGTAGCGCGTGCGCAGCCGCATGTCGATGCGCGACTGCTGGCACTCGACGACCACACACGAGGCGCCGGCCAGCACCGCGGCGAGCGGCTGCGCGCCGCCCATGCCGCCGAGGCCCGCGGTGAGGATCCAGCGGCCGCGCCAGTCGCCGTCGTAGCGCTGGCGCCCGAGCTCGACGAAGGTCTCGTAGGTGCCCTGCACGATGCCCTGCGAGCCGATGTAGATCCACGAGCCGGCCGTCATCTGGCCGTACATCATCAGGCCCTTGCGGTCGAGCTCGTCGAAGTGCGCCCAGTCGGCCCACTTGCCGACGAGGTTGGAGTTCGCGAGCAGCACGCGCGGCGCATCGGGATGGGTGCG
>JAIYAG010000150.1 GCA_027489195.1 Burkholderiales bacterium
CCGGGCAACGTGCGCGAACTGCAGAACCTGGTGGAACGCGGGGTGATCATGGCCGCCCCCGACGAACCGATCGACGTGCACCACCTGTTCCGCGGCGACGACCTGCACGCCGACCGTACACTCTCCCTGGGCGAAGCCGGCCGCCTGGTGCAGGTCAGCGGCCCGGCGCCGGGGCACCCGCACCGGGCCGCGGTGCCGGAGGCCTCCGAGTACCGGCGGGCCCTGGTGGCGGCCCGCTACAACGTCGCCGAGGCGGCCCGACGGCTCGGGCTGAGCCGTGCCCAGCTCGCCTACCGGCTCAAGCGGCACGGCATCGACTGACGCAGCTCGAGCCGGCCCGCCGCGTGACGCGCGTTGCAACGCAGTGCCCCAGCCCTCCCATCCGCCCGAGCCCAAGATGCCCCACTCGCCGAATCGCTTCGCCCCGACGCCCGCCGTCGACGCTGCGCCGTTCCCGATCGACGACACCGTCGGCGCCTGGGTCCCGCACGGACGCTTCGTGCGCGCCGGCGCCCCTGCCGGCCCGCTCACCGGTCTGAGCTTCGCTGCGAAGGACCTGTTCGACGTCGCCGGCCGGGTCACCGGCGCGGGCAATCCGACCTGGCTCGACACCCACGGGCCGGCGCCCGCCGACAGTCCGCTGGTCGCGGCCCTGTCGGCCGCGGGAGCCACCCTCGTCGGCAAGGTGCTGACCGACGAGCTCGCGTTCAGCCTGCACGGCGCCAACGTCCACTACGGCACGCCGCTCAATCCGCGCGCGCCCGACCGGGTGCCGGGTGGCTCCTCGAGCGGCTCGGCGAGCGCGGTCGCGGCGCGCCTCGTCGACGTCGCACTGGCCACCGACACCGGCGGCTCGACGCGGGTGCCCGCGAGCTACTGCGGGATCTGGGGGCTGCGCACCACGCACGGACGGCTGTCGGCCGAGGGCCTGGTGCCGCTGTGCCCGTCGTTCGACACGCCGACCTGGATGGCCGACGACGCCGCCGTGTTCGCGCGCGTCGCCGACGTGCTGCTCGCCGACGGCGGGGCGGACGCGGCCGGCTGGCGCGCGCGCCGTGTGCTGCGCCTGGACGACGCCTGGGCGCTCGCCGACGACGCCTTCCGGGGGCCGCTCGAGCGCGTGCTCGCGACGCTCGCCGCATCGCTCGACGCACCGGTGCAGGCACGCCGCGCTGCCGACGACGGCACCGTGCTGGACGACTGGCGCCGGGCGTTCGTGACCGCCAGCAGCCACGAGGCCTGGGCCGTGCACGGCCCGTGGATCGAGCGCCACGCGCCACGCTTCGGCGACGCGATCGCGGCCCGCTGGGACGTCGCGCGCCGCGTCGGCGCGGCCGACGCCGAGGCCGCCCGCAGCCGCCTGACCGGCATCCGGTCCACGGTCCGCGCGCTGCTCGGCGACGACGGCGTCGCGGTGCTGCCCTCGGCCGCGACGGTGGCACCGCGCCGCGACGACGACGCACCGACGGTCGACGCGATCCGCATGCGCACCCAGGCGATCACCTGCATCGCCGGCATCGCCGGCCTGCCGCAGGTGAGCCTGCCCTGGCCGCAGGCCGAGGGCGCGCCGATCGGCATCTCGCTGCTCGGGCCGGCCGGCAGCGACCGGGCGCTGATCGCGATGGCGACCCGACTGCGCGACGCGCTCGGCTGAGCGCCCGCAGGACGGGCACGGTCGTCCGTTCGTCCCGTCCCCCTCGGGATGACCCTCATCCGGTCACGGTTAATCCTTTCGAACTTTCACTAATTACTGAAAACTCATCAACGCTTCGATCCGAAGCGCCCGGCCGCGAGCCACGCACCATGACCCCGATGTCACCCCTCGTCAGCGCCTTCGTCGCCCACTTCGGCGAGATGGGGAGCCGATGGGGCATCAATCGCACCGTCGGCCAGATCTATGCGCTGATCTACATGTCGCCCGAGCCGCTGAACGCGGACGAGATCGCCGAGACGCTGGAGTTCAGCCGCGGCAACGTCAGCATGGGCCTCAAGGAACTGCAGGCCTGGCGCCTGGTGAAGCTGAGCCACCGTGCCGGCGACCGCCGCGAGTACTTCGACGCCCCCGGCGACGCCTGGGAGGTGTTCCGCACGCTGGCCGAGGAGCGCCGCCGCCGCGAGATCGAGCCGACGCTGTCGATGCTGCGCAATGCGCTGCTCGAGGCGCCGCACACCGATCAGGACCGGCACGCGCAGGCCCGCATGCGCGAGATGCACGACCTGATCGAACTGCTGACGACCTGGTTCGGCGACGTGCAGAAGCTCGACGCCGGCACGCTCAGTCAGCTCATGCGCATGGGCTCGCAGGTGCAGCGCCTGCTGGAGCTGCGCGACAAGATCAAGCTGGTGCCCGGCGGGCGCCGCTGAACACGAGGACCACACCATGGACGCCCTCCTGATGGCGCGGATGCAGTTCGCCGCGAACATCACCTTCCACATCCTGTTCCCGTCGATCACCATCGCGCTCGGCTGGTCGCTGCTGTTCTTCCGGCTGCGATGGCTGAAGACGAAGGACATCGCCTGGCTCGCGGCCTACCGCTTCTGGACCAAGGTGTTCGCGCTCACCTTCGCGATGGGCGTGGTCTCCGGCATCACGATGAGCTTCCAGTTCGGCACCAACTGGCCCGGCTTCATGGAACGCGCCGGCAACGTCGCCGGACCGCTCCTCGGCTACGAGGTGCTGACCGCGTTCTTCCTCGAGGCGACCTTCCTCGGGATCATGCTGTTCGGCCACGGCCGCGTCGGCGAACGCGCGCACCTGATCGCCACCGCGCTGGTCGCCTTCGGCACCACGATGAGCGCGTTCTGGATCCTCGCGCTGAACTCGTGGATGCAGACCCCCGACGGCGTGGTGCTGCGCGACGGCCAGTTCTTCGTGACGAGCTGGTTCGACGTGGTGTTCAACCCGAGCTTCCCGTACCGGCTGGTCCACGTGCTGCTCGCCTCCGGCCTGACGGTGGCCTTCCTGATCGCCGGCGTCAGCGCGTGGCAGGTGCTGTCGCGCCACGAGAATCCGAGCACCGGCGTCGCGACGCGCTTCTCGCTCACGCTGGCCGCGGTGCTGATGCCGCTGCAGATCATCGCCGGCGACCTGCACGGCCTGAACACGCTCGAACACCAGCCCGCGAAGGTCGCGGCGATGGAGGGCGTCTGGAAGACCGAGCGCGGCGTGCCGCTGCTGCTCTTCGCGCTGCCCGACGGCGAGGCGCGGGAGAACCGCTTCGAGCTCGGCATCCCGAAGGGCGCGAGCCTGATCCTCAAGCACGATCCGGACGGCGAGATCCGCGGCCTCGACGAGTTCCGCGGCGCCCACCCGCCCGTCGCACCGGTGTTCTGGGCCTTCCGGGTCATGGTCGGCACCGGGATGGCGATGCTGGCGGCGAGCTGGCTGGCGCTGTGGCTGCTGCGCCGGCGCGGCTGGTCGCCCGCCGCCCTGCCGCGCCCGCTGCTCTGGGGGCTGGCCGCGATGGCGCCCTCGGGCTGGGTCGCGACGGTGGCCGGCTGGTACGTCACCGAGATCGGCCGGCAGCCGTACATCGTCTACGGACTGGTCCGCGTCGACGAGGTGGCGGCCAACGTGCCGCCGGCCCACGTCGCCTTCACGCTCGCGCTGTACGTGGTGCTGTACCTGGCGCTGCTCGTCGCGTACGTCAGCGTCATCAAGCACATGGCCGAGAAGCCGGTGGACCTGAGTCCGCGCCCGGTCGTGCGGCCCGGCAGCGCCGGGGTGACGACATGAGCGTCCACGAGTGGCTGCCGGTCGCCTTCCTCGCACTGATGGGGCTGTCGATGCTGACCTACGTCGTGCTCGACGGCTACGACCTGGGCGTGGGCATGCTGCTGCTGCGCGGCGACGCCACCGAGCGCGACACGATGATCGCCAGCATCGGCCCGTTCTGGGATGCGAACGAGACCTGGCTGGTGCTCGGCGTCGGGATCCTGCTGATCGCGTTCCCGCGGGCGCACGGCATGGTGCTGGGCGCGCTCTACCTGCCGGTCGCGCTGATGCTGGTGGGGCTGGTGCTGCGCGGCGTCGCCTTCGATTTCCGCGTCAAGGCGCAGGACCGCTGGAAGCCGCTCTGGAACCGCGCGTTCTTCGCCGGCAGCCTGATGGCGGCCGCCGCGCAGGGCTGGATGCTCGGGCGCTACGTGACCGGCCTGCAGGACACCTGGCTGTCGACCGCGTTCGCGGCGGTGATCGCGCTGCTGCTGCCGGCGGCCTATCTGCTGCTCGGCGCCTGCTGGCTGGTGATGAAGACCGAGGGCACGCTGCAGCGGCGGGCCATCGGCTGGGCCCGCGCCGCCTGGCCCGCAGTGGCGATCGGCATGGCGGTGATCTCGCTGGCGACGCCGCTGGTCAGCGAGACGGTTCGTGCCCGCTGGTTCGCGATGCCGGACCTGATCGCGCTGCTGCCGATCCCGCTGGTGACCATCGCCGCGCTGCTCGGCGTGCGCGCGACGCTCGCCCCGCACACTGCCGAGTCGCGCTGGTGCTGGGTGCCGTTCATGGGGGTGGTGACGGTGTTCGTGCTCGGCGCGGTGGGGCTCGCGTACAGCCTGTTCCCCTTCGTGGTGATGGACCGCCTGACCGTCTGGGAGGCGGCGAGCGCGACCGAGGCGCTGCAGGTGATCGCGGTGGGCTGCGTGCTGACGGTGCCGGTGATCGCCGGCTACACGGTGTTCTCCTACCGGGTGTTCCGCGGCAAGGCGGTGCCGCTGGACTACGCCTGAACCGCCGGGCCCGGACCACAAACGCGCGCGCCTCGCGGGCGGGCGGCGCGGGCTCGGGCATCATCGGCGGATGCCCGGCCGCTTCCCCGCCCTCGCCCACCGCGAGTTCCGTCGCTACTTCACCGGCCAGGCGATCGCGCTCGTCGGCGGCTTCGCGCACAACGTCGCGATGGCCTGGCTCGCGTACCGGCTGACCGGCTCGGTCGCGGTGCTCGGCGTGGTCGGCTTCGCACAGGCCGCCCCCACGCTGCTGGTCTCGCCGGTGGCGGGGCTGCTGGCCGACCGCTACCCGCGGCGCCGCATGCTGATCGGGCTGCTCGGGGCGGTCGCGCTGCTCGGCCTGGTGCTGGCCGCGCTGACCTTCACCGGTCAGGTCACGCCCACGGTGCTGGTCGCGGTGGCGCTGCTGCGCGGCCTGGCCTTCGCCTTCGAGATCCCGATCCGCAACGCCTTCCTCGCCGACATCGTCCCCGACCGCACGGCCTTGCCCAACGCGGTCGCGCTGCATTCGAGCGCGCTCAACACCGCGCGCTTCATCGGTCCGGCGATCGGCGGGCTGCTGATCGGCGCGGTCGGCGAGGCCGCCTGCTTCCTGCTGCATCCGCTGACGCTGACCGCGACCCTGGTGCAGCTGATGCGCATCCGGACCAACGAGTCGGCGGTGCGCCGCGCGAACCCGGGCTCGTTCCTCGTGCAGTACGCCGAGGGCTGGAAGCAGGCGTTCTCGGACCCGACGGTCGCACGCATGATCGCCGGCGTCTTCCTCCTCGGCTTCGGCGTCGGGCCGTACTCGCACCTGATGCCGGCGGCGGTCGCCGAGCTGCACGGCGCCCACCCGGAGTACGTCGGGATGTTCCTGTCGAGCGCGGGGCTCGGCGCGATGCTCGCCGCGATGACGCTGGCCGCACGCCGCTCGCGCGACGGGCTGCCGGCCATCGCGATCGCGGGCAACACGATCGCCGCCATCGGGCTCGCGGTCTTCGCCCTCGCCACGTGGATGCCGCTCGCGATCGCCGGCATGGTCGCCGTGGGGATCGGGACGATCGCGCAGGCCGTCACCACCAACATGTCGATCCAGCTGCGCGCCCCCGAGGACAAGCGCGGCCGCGTGCTGGCGATCTACACCGCGATGTTCATCGGCTCCACGCCGATCGGCAGCCTGTTCTTCGGCTGGGTCGGCCAGGCGATCGGTGCGGCGAACGCGCTGCTGGCGGGCGCGGCGCTCGCCGGTGCGGGTGCCGCGCTGACCGCGGTCCGCGCGCGCCGCTGAGCCGACGGGGCACGGTATCCTCGCAGCCACACGTCGAACAACAACAGGGAGACAGACCCCGACGGACCGCCGATCGGCCCGCTGCACCTCGCCACGCGGACCGGCCACTTCACGCAG
>JAIYAG010000111.1 GCA_027489195.1 Burkholderiales bacterium
CTGCTCGAGGTGGGCCTGGGCTACGTGCGGCTCGGCCAGAGCGCCACCACGCTGTCGGGCGGCGAGGCGCAGCGCGTGAAGCTCTCGCAGGAGCTCTCCAAGCGCGACACGGGCCGCACGCTCTACATCCTCGACGAGCCGACCACCGGCCTGCACTTCCACGACATCGCACTGCTGCTGCGCGTGATCCACGCGCTGCGCGACCACGGCAACACCGTGGTGGTCATCGAGCACAACCTCGACGTGATCAAGACCGCCGACTGGGTGATCGACATGGGCCCGGAGGGCGGCGACGGCGGCGGCACGGTGGTCGCGGCGGGCACGCCGGAGGCGATCGCCGAGGCCCCGGGCAGCCATACCGGGCGGTACCTGGGGCGGGTGCTGCGGCGCGGGCGCGAGGGCGGGTCGGCGGTCTGAGCGGCCCTCGCCCGGTCGCCCTCAGTCGAACACGTACGCCACCGACACCCCCGCATACCAGCTGCGCCCGGGTGACGGCTCGAACCAGCGCCGGTTCGCCTCGTTGACGATCACCGAGCCGACGTAGCTGCGGTCGGTCGCGTTCTCCAGGTGCACGACCTGCGAGAACCGCCACGGCCCGAGCCGCTGGCGAAGGCCGGCGCGCAGGTTCAGCACCGTCCACGGCGCCGTCGAGTCGGTGTTGGCGTCGTCGACGTAGACCCGGCCCCCGTGCACCAGCGCCGCGGCCGCGAACGGTCCGCGGTCGGCCGCGGGCTGCCAGGCGAACTCGGCGAACGCGCGCCGCCCGGGCGCGCCGGGCAGCCGGTTGCCGGGGGCCACGGCCGAGGCGCCGCTGCCGAAGCCGTCGACGAACGTGGCCTCGAGCGCGGTCAGCGCGAGCTGCGCGCGCCACGCGGGCCCGAGCCGCTGCACCCAGGCGAGCTCGACGCCGCGGCGCTCCGTGCGCCCGCCGTTCCTGAAGGTCGAGCGACCGCCGACGTTGGTCGCGACGACGATCTCGTCGTCGGTGCGGATCTCGAAGAGGGCCAGGTCCAGGCGTGCGTCCGGCGTCGGCCGCCACTTCGCACCGAGCTCGGCATGGCGCGAGCGCGCCGCGTTCAGCCCGAAGTTCAGGCCGGTGCCGTCGGGGCGGTAGGCCAGCTCGGCGAAGGTCGGCGTCTCGAAGCCACGGCCGAGGTTGGCATAGACGTTGAGCGTGTCGCTCGCATGCCAGGCGAGGCCCGCCACCGGGTTGATCGCGTCGTAGTCGGCGCGACCGCTGTCGTCGGGGTTGCCGGGCGCGACGAACCGGTCGGCGGTGTCGAAGCGCACGCGGCTCGAGCGCACGCCGAGCGTCGCGGTCCACGTCGGATCGAGGAACCAGGCGAGCTGCGCGTACCCGTCGCGGTTGCGCACGCGGTCGGTCTCGTCGCGCTTGAGCGCCCCGCGCACGCCGGCGTCGTTCAGGTAGCCGCGACGCTCCTCGGCCATCGTGTCGACGTCGATGCCGGCGACGAACTCGAGCGCGGCGCCGGCGATCCGCAGCCGCTGCGACCACTGCAGCCCCAGGCCCGAGTAGCGCCGGTCGAGCTCGACGATGCCGCCCGACGAGGTCGGCGACAGCTGCGCCGACAGCGGCACCGACAGCGCGTTGTCGAGCTCGCGGCGGCCGCCGTACACACGCGCCGAGAACCGCGTGTCGGCATCGACGCGGTGCTCGACGACGAGCCCGGCCTGCTGCTGCGTGACCGACTTGCGCGCGTCCTGCGCGAGCGCCGCGGGTGCGGCCTGGCGCGGGTCGGCCGCGAGCTGCGCGCGCGTCAGGCCGCCGGGGTCGAGCGCGCGTGGCAGCTCGAACGCGTTGGCGACCAGCCCGATGCGGGTGCCGGTCGGCGCCTCCCAGGTCAGCCGCGCGTCCTGCTGGCGGCGGGTCGCCGCGCTGTGGCCGCGCCAGCCGTCGGTCTCGAAGGTGGTGGCGTCGACGCGGCCGGCGAACGCGCCCGAACGCGCCGAGCCGGACACGCCGCCGCGCACCGTGCCCCAGCTGCCGCCGTACAGCTCGGCACCGAGGCTCGCGGGTGACGCGCCCTCGCGGGTGAACACCTGCAGCACGCCGCCGGCAGCGTTGCCGTAGAGCTGCGCGAGCGGGCCGCGCAGCACCTCGACGCGCTCGATCGCCGGCAGCACCACCGTCGACAGCTGGCCCTGGCCGTCGGGCATGGTCGCCGGGATGCCGTCGACCAGCACGCGCACGCCGCGGATGCCGAAGGTGGAGCGCGCCCCGAAGCCGCGGATCGACAGCTGCAGGTCCTGCGCGTGGTTCTGCCGGTCGAGCACCACCAGGCCCGGCACCCGCGACATCGACTCCGACAGCCCGATGCCCGGGCCGGCGGCGCGCAGCGTCGCGCCGTCGACCGACTGGATCGACGCGGGCGCGTCGAAGGCGCGCTGCGCGCCCCGGGAGGCGGAGACGACGACCTCGTCGAGCGGGGCGGACGCGGGCGCGTCGGCCGCCGCGGCGGCGGCCGGGATCGCGACCAGGGCCGCGCCGAGGATCGGAGGGAGGAGGTTCACCGCCACCGAGGATAGGCGTCTGCGCGGCGCGCCGGTATCGGAGTCAGTCGCCTGTCGGGGAGATGCGGAACTCGCGCAGGCCCGGCGCGCCGCCGAGCGCGCCGCACCGGCACCGGGCATGGCGTCGGGGCGGCCGCGCCCCCGGCGTCAGGCCCAGGCCCCGCGTGGCGACACAGCCACAGGCCCGGGGCGCCGGGCGACCGCTTGCAGGCCGCCAGCCGCCGCCGGGCATGCAACGTGCGTTCGGTCCTTGCCCCACGGGCGGCCGCGACCGATAACGCACCCACAAGCACAAAGAAACCACGAACAAGACATGATCATCCATCCCGCCATGGTCGAGCTGATGCCGACCGACGTCCTGATGCTCCGCGAGAGCGGCCTGCCCATCGGCCCCGCCGACTCGCACACCGCCTTCTCGAAGATCGGCCGTGCCGACCTCGCCTCGCGCCTGCGCACCGCACGCGCCCACACGGACGATCCCGCCCAGCTGTCGGTGATCGTAAGCTTCCTCAGGCAGCTGCGCGCCTGACCGTCCCGGTGGTCCGCGGCGCCCCACGAGGAGCCGCGATGACCGCCCTGTCCTACGCTCCCGGCCACGCGCCGGACGGCCCCTGGGCCACCTACCTCGACCAGATCGAACGGGTGCGCCCCTACCTCGGCCCGCTCGAACGCTGTGTCGAGACGCTCAAGCGCCCCAAACGCTGTCTGGTCGTCGACATCCCGATCGAGATGGACGACGGCTCGGTCTCGCACTTCGAGGGCTTTCGCGTCCAGCACAACCTGTCGCGCGGCCCGGGCAAGGGCGGCGTGCGCTACCACCCCGACGTGAC
>JAIYAG010000561.1 GCA_027489195.1 Burkholderiales bacterium
GCACGATCTGGTCGTAGGCCGGTGCATCGCGCAGCGGACCGTCCTGGCCGAACCCGGAGATCGCGCAGTAGACGAGCGTCGGGTTGTGCGCGCGCAGCGCCTCGTGGCCCAGGCCGAGCCGGTCCATCACGCCGGGGCGGAAGTTCTCGACGAGCACCTGCGCGCCGGCCACCAGCCGGTGGAACACCTCGCGCCCGCGCGGGTGCTTGAGATCCACGGTGATCGAGCGCTTGCCCGCGTTCTGCGCGAGGAAGGACACGCCCATGCCGCGGGCGTTCAGCGCGGCGTCGGCGCCGAGCTGGCGCGCGAGGTCGCCGCCCTCGGGCGTCTCCACCTTCAGCACCTCGGCGCCGAGGTGCGCGAGCTGGTGGCAGCAGAACGGGCCGGCGAGGACGTTCGTGAGGTCGAGGACTCGGATGCCGGCGAGCGGCGAAGGCATGCACGGGCTCCTGCGGGGCGGTGCGCGATGGTAGCGCGCGGCGTGCGGGCGACGCCGCCGGCCGCGCTCGCGCGATGTCGCGAATGCCCTCCCGCGCTTGCCGCACCGGAGCGCGCGTGCGAGCCTGCGCGCCCATGCCCGCACGCTCGATCCCGCCTCGTGCCCTCGCCCTGCTCGTGCTGCTCACGCTGGTGTGGGGCACCAACTGGCCGCTGTTCGCGGTCGCGGTGCGCGAGGTCTCGGTCTGGACCTTCCGTGCGATCACGCTGACCGTCGCCGGGGTCGCGCTGCTGTCGATCGCCCGGGCCCGCGGCCAGTCGCTCGTCATCCCGCGACGCCACTGGCGCACGATCGGCGTGGCGACCTTCTTCTACCTGTTCATCTGGAACATCGCGAGCACCTACTCGGCGATCCTCGTGCCTTCGGGCCAGGCCGCGGTGCTCGGCTTCACGATGCCGCTGTGGTCGGCGCTGATCTCGTGGGCGGTGCTCGGGCAGCGCCTGACCGGCCGGCTGCTGCTGGCGGTCGCGCTCGGCGGCACGGCGGTCGCGCTGCTGATGGTGCCGAGCTTCGCGGCCTACTCGAACGCGCCGCTCGGACTGGCCGCCGGGCTGCTGTCGGGCATCGGCTGGGCGATCGGCACACTGATCCTCCAGCGCAGCGACGTCGACGTGCCGGCGACGGTGCTCACCGGCTGGCAACTGCTGCTGACCGCGGTGCCGATCACCGCCGGCGCGCTGATCCTCGGCGACCACCAGTGGTTCGTGCCCTCGTGGACCTCGATCGCGGTCTTCGCCTGGATCGCGCTGATCCCGATGAGCATCGGCAACGTCGCCTGGTTCGCGATCGTCGGGCTGCTGCCGGCGAACGTCGCGGGGCTGTCGTCGATCATGGTGCCGGTGGTCGCGATGATCTCGGGCGCGATCGTGCACGGCGAGCCGCTCGGCGCGCTGCAGTGGCTCGCGATCGCGTGCTGCGTGGCGGCGCTGTCGCTCGCGCTCTTCACGCCGGCGGCTCGGCACTGAGCTCGAGCACCTGTCGCGTGGCGCATTCGAAGCCGCGCGACGCGTCGTCGCAGTCCCAGCGCTCGACCGTGCAGCGGCGCGGCCCCGGCCCCCAGGGCCAGCGCAGCAGGTTGACCGAGTTGCCGGCCTCGTGGCGCACGCGGCTCGACACCGCGGTGCCGGCCTGCAGCGCCCACATGCGCCGCGTCAGGCCGTCGAGCCGCCCGTGCAGGGGCACCAGGTACGGCAGGTGGATGTGGCCGCCGAGCACGAGGTCGGCACCGGCCGCCGCCCAGCGGCGCAGCGCCGGCTCGGCGCCGTGCAGGCGATCGGGCGCGTCCTCGGGCCGCAGGACGAACGCGGGCTGGTGGGTGACGACCAGCCTCAGCTGGCGCGGGTCGGCGCGCTCGAGCCGCCGCGCCACCCGCTCGATCTGGGCCTCGGACACCTCGCCGTCGACGTGACGCCAGCGGCGGGTCGTCTTCACCGCCACCACCAGCAGCCGCTCGCTCTCGTGCACCGGCTCGAGCGCGTCGCCGAACACGCGGCGCCAGCCCGCGTAGGGCCGCAGCAGCCGGCCCGGCAGGTCGTAGAGCGGGATGTCGTGGTTGCCTGGTATCGCCAGCACCGCGGGCACGCCGAGGCGGCGCACGAACGCGGCCGCGGCGTCGAACTGCTCGGTGCGGGCGCGCTGCGTGAGGTCGCCCGACAGCACCACCAGCGTCGGTGCCTGCGCATGCACGAACGCGACCAGCGCCTCGACCACCGCGGGCCGCTCGGTGCCGAAGTGCGGATCCGAGATCTGGACGACGACGTCCATCAGCCGGCCCGAGGCGCCGCGCCGGCTGCAGGGTCACCACCGGCGACACGCGCGGCCCCGTCCTGCGCCTCGTCCGGCGCCTCCCGATCGGGCACCAGCAGCAGCAGCGGCTCGGGGGCGACCCGGAAGCGCAGCGGCAGCGGCAGCGGCGCGACTTCGCCGTCGGTGGCCACGTCGATGCGCCGGCGCGGACGCAGCCGCAGCCGCGAGCGGCGCACGACGAGCTGCTCGACGTCCAGGCGCAGCAGCGTCTGCGCGCTGCCCAGCTCGCCGAATGCGCCCCGCAGCGCGAGGCCGACCAGCCCGAGGGGGCCGAGCGGCGGCACGACGATCGCCGCGAGCCGTCCCTCGCCGATCGCGGTGTCGACCGGCAGGCCGAGACGCTCGAGCTGCAGGGGGTTGTTGCCGACGAACAGCGTCGGCGTGCGGACCGTGCCGCTGCCGTGCGCGCTGTCGAGCTCGAGCCGCAGCGGCCGATAGCCGCGCAGCACCGTCGACAGCGCCGCCAGCAGCGCGACGAACCGGTTGCGCCCGTAGCGCTGCTTCCACCACTCTCGGTCCTGCAGCAGCTCGGGGTAGAGGCCGACGCTCGCGTTGACGAGGAAGATCCGGTCGTTGACCAGACCGACCCGGATCGGCCGCGGCCGCGCCCGCAGCAGCGCGCGTGCGGCCGCCTCGATGTCGGTGGGGATGCCGTGGGTGCGGCCGAAGTAGTTGAACGTGCCCTGCGGCAGGATGCCGAGCGGGCAGCCGCTGCCGAGCACCTGCTGGGCGACCGCGTTGATGGTGCCGTCGCCGCCCGCGGCGACCACCGCGCCGCCCGCGGCACGGGCCCGGGCGACCGCGCGCCGGGCCTCGGCGGGCAGCGTCGACGGATCGGCGACCACGACCGTCTCGTGCGCGCGTCCGGCCTCGTCGAGCACGGACTCCAGGACCGCGCGCCGGTCATCGGCCGCGGTGCTGCCGGAACCGGCATTCATCACGATGAACAGCGGAAGGGTGGGGTCGGACATGGGGTGGATCGGCGGCGGGTCCGGCTCGGGGTTGCCGAGCATAGCGGTCCGCGCGGGCAGGCTACGGCCTCGCCGGCCCCGCGCCCCGGTGGTACCCTGCCCCGGTTGGTGCCTGGGCGCCGCCTCGTCGGCGTCCGGGGTAAACGGGAAGCAGGAAGGTGTCGCCGCGACGCGGCATGCCCAACCTGCGCTGCCCCCGCAACGGTAAGCGGACGGAGTGCGAACCTGCACTCCAGCTCGTGCAAGCTGCCACTGGAGGCTCGCCTCCGGGAAGGCCGCACGGGTCGTTCCGCCAGCCCGGATACCGGCCAACGGGTGGTGCGCGACGCGAGTCGCGCGCCGTATTGCGCGGGTCAGCGGGGAAGCTGGCGCGCGCGAGTTCCGGAGAGCCTTCCTTCATGACCGTTCCGAACAGCCGCGGCCGTCGGCGTGCCCTGCGCACGCCCGCCCGGCGAACCCGCATCGCCCCTGCCTCGGCCCTTGCAGCCGGCCTGTACCTCGCCGCACCCCTGGCATCCGCCCAGACATCCCCATCCGCGCCCGCGTCCGGCCCGCTCGACGCGGTCACCGTCACCGCCACCCGCACGCCGTCGCGCGTGTCGGAGGCGGTCGCCGAGGTCACGGTCGTCGAGCGCGACGAGATCGAGCGGGCCACCGGCCGCACGCTGTCGGAGCTGCTCGCGCGCCAGCCCGGCCTGCAGCTCACCTCGAACGGTGGCCTGGGCAAGATCTCCGGCATCTCGATCCGCGGCCTGGAGCCCCGCCACACGCTGCTGCTGGTCGACGGCGTGCGCCTCGGCTCGGCGACCGTCGGCACGCCGTCGTTCGACAACCTGCCGCTCGCGCTGGTCGACCGCATCGAGATCGTCCGCGGCCCGATGTCCTCGCTGTACGGCAGCGATGCCGTGGCCGGCGTGGTGCAGGTCTTCACGCGCCGCGCGCAGCCCGGCCTCCTGCCCAACGCGTTCGCCACCATCGGCTCGAACCGCTACGCGCAGATCGGCGGCGGCCTGGCCTTCGGCAGCGGCGCCTTCGACGGCGCGGTGCAGCTCGTGCACACCGGCACCGACGGCTTCTCGGCGACCAACCCGCGGGCACGATTCGGCACCTACAACCCCGACAACGACAGCTTCTACCAGAACGCCGGCAACCTGCGCCTGGGCTGGCAGCTGTCGCCCGACTGGCGCATCGACGCGATGGCGCTCGAGTCCGACGGCAGCACGCGCTACGACGACGGCCCGAATGCCGACGCCCGCGCGAAGATCAGGAACTCGGTGCAGTCGCTGCAGGCGAGCGGGCGGCTCTCGTCGTTCTGGACGACGCGCGCCACGCTCGGCCGCTCGAGCGACGTGTACGACACGGTGGCGACCGCGAGCGCCTTCACGCCGCTGGGCGCGACCAAGACCGACCAGACGCAGCTCACCTGGGAGAACGCGTTCGCGACGCCGGCCGGCACGCTGCTGGCGCTGGTCGAGCGGCTCGAGCAGAAGGTCGCGCGACCCGGCCAGCCGTACAGCGTCGGCGACCGCACGATCGACGCGCTCGGCCTGGGCCTGACCGGCGAGTCCGGCCGCAGCGCCTGGCAGGCCGGCGTGCGGCACGACTCGAACTCGCAGTTCGGCGGGCAGACCACCGGCAGCCTGGGCTACGGCTTCGCGCTCTCGCCGTCCTGGCGGCTCGGCGGCTCGTACGGCACGAGCTTCGTCGCGCCGAGCTTCAACCAGCTCTACTTCCCCGGCTTCGGCAGCCCGGACCTGCTGCCCGAGGAGGGCAAGCACGCCGAGCTGAGCCTGCGCTGGACCTCGGGCAACCAGACGGTGCGCACGGCGTACGTCGACAACCGGATCCGCGGCTACATCTCGTCGGGCCCGCTGCCGACCAACGTGCCCAGCACGCGCATCGACGGCCTGGTGGCCTCGTGGGAAGGGCGCTGGACGAGCCTGGTGGCCGGCGCGTCGTACGAGCACCTCGATCCGCGCAACACCACCCCCGGCGCGAACTACGACAAGCAGCTGATCCGCCGCTCCAAGGACGCGTTCCGCGCGCAGGCGGACTGGCTGCTCGGCGAGTACTCGGTGGGCGGCACGGTGTCGGCGTTCTCGGGTCGCTACGAGGATTCGGCGAACACGCTCAGGACCGGTGGGTTCACCACGCTCGACCTGCGCGCCGACTGGCGCTACGACCGGGCGTGGACGGTGGGCCTGCGGGTGAACAACCTGACCGGCAAGGTGTACGAGACCGCCTACGGCTTCAACCAGCCGGGACGCGAGACCTTCGTCACGCTGCGCTGGAACCCGCCGGCGAAATGAGCGGCGCGCCGGCGCGGCTGCTCGCGACGCTGCTCGTCCTGCTGCTCGCCTGCGGCCCGCGCCCGGCGGACGCCGCGAGCGCCGATCCCGCAGCCACGCCGATCATCGTCGTCGACGACCGTGGCCGCAGCGTCGTGCTGCCCGCGCCGGCGCGGCGCATCGTCTCGCTGCTGCCCTCGCTGACCGAGACGGTCTGCGCGCTCGACGCCTGCGAGCGCCTGGTGGGCGTGGACCGCTCGTCGAACTGGCCGGCCTCGATCGCGGCGCTGCCGAGGCTGGGCGGGCTCGAGGACACGCAGATCGAGCGCATCGTCGCGCTGCGTCCGGACGTGGTGCTCGCCGCCTCGTCCTCGCGCGCCATCGAGCGGCTGGAGTCGCTCGGCCTGCGCGTGCTCGCGCTCGAGCCCAAGGGCTTCGAGGACACGCGGCGCGTGCTGCGCGCGGTCGCGCAGGTGCTCGGCCGGCCGCAGGACGGCGACGCGCTGTGGGCGAGGATCGATGCGCGGATCACGGCGGCCGCCGCGCGCGTGCCCGCACCGATGCGCGGGCTGCGCACCTACTTCGAGGTCTCCGAGGCGCCGCATGCGGCGAGCGAGGGCTCCTTCGTCGGCGAGACGCTCGCGCGACTGGGGCTGCGCAACGTGGTGCCGGCCTCGCTCGGACCGTTCCCGCAGCTCAATCCGGAATTCATCGTTCGGGCCGCGCCCGAGCTGGTGATCGGCTCGGCACGCGCCGTCGCGGCGATGCCCGCCCGCCCGGGCTGGGCCGCGCTGCCCGCGCTGCGCGATCGGCGCGCCTGCGCGATCGAGCCGGCGCGCTACGAGGCGGTCGTGCGGCCCGGTCCGCGGCTGGGCGAGGCAGCCGAGATCCTCGCCGAC
>JAIYAG010000639.1 GCA_027489195.1 Burkholderiales bacterium
CGGCCCCCCGCCTCGCGGGGACCCTCGGGCCGCAGGCCCGAGGGCGCGGGGTCAGCGCAGCGATGCCCGCCCCCGGGCGGCGACGGGCCGCGCCGACCGTCGGGACTCAGACCCGCGACAGCACCGGCCCCGCCGCACGCAGCTGCTGGAGCAGCTGACCCGCGATCTTCTGCAGCGGCAGGACCTCGTGGACCGCGCCCACGGCCGCCGCTTCACGCGGCATGCCGTAGACCACCGAGGTCGCCTCGTCCTGGCCGATGTTGTAGGCCCCGGCGTCGCGCATCTCCTTCATCGCGTCCGCCCCGTCGCGCCCCATGCCGGTGAGCATCACGCCCATGGCATTGGCGCCGGCGTGACGCGCGACAGTCCGGAACATCACGTCCACCGACGGCTTGTGGCGGTTCACCGGCGGGCCGTCGTCCAGCTCGATCACGTAGTTCGCGCCGCTGCGGGCGAGCAGCATGTGGCGGCCGCCCGGCGCGACGTAGACGTGACCGGGCAGCACGCGCTCGCCGTGCTCGGCCTCCTTCACGTGCATGCGGCACAGCGAGTTCAGACGGTCGGCGAAGCTCTTCGTGAATCCGGGCGGCATGTGCTGCGTGCACAGCACCGCGGGACAGTCCGCGGGCAGCTGCGTCAGCACCTCGCGCAGCGCTTCCGTGCCGCCCGTCGACGAGCCGATCGCGATCAGCTTCTCGGTGCTCGCCCGCGAATAGGTGATCGGTACGGCCTTGACCAGCGGCGGGGCACCCGGTGCGGTCGCGCCCGTGCCCGCCGCCCGCGGCGTGGCCGAAGGCGGCGCGGGTCGGGCCACGGCACGCCGCGAGACCCGCGCGCGCGCAGCGATGCGCAGCTTGTCGGCGATCTCCGCCGCCATCTCCTGCAGCCCGCTGGCGATGCCGATCCGCGGCTTGGCGACGAAATCGACCGCGCCCAGCTCGAGCGCACGCAGCGTCGTCTCGGCGCCGCGCTCGGTGAGCGTCGACACCATCACCACGGGCATGGGCCGCAGGCGCATCAGCTTCTCCAGGAAGTCCAGGCCGTCCATGCGCGGCATCTCGACGTCGAGCGTGATCACGTCCGGGTCGAGGTTGCGGATCATCTCGCGGGCCTGGTAGGGATCGTTGGCCGCGCCGATGCACTCCATGTCGGGCTGCGAGTTGATCAGGCTGGACAACATGCTGCGGATCAGCGCCGAATCGTCGACGACCACCACGCGGATCTTGCTCATCTCGTTCTCCTTGGCCGCCTAGAACAGCTCGATGCTGCCGCTGGCCACGGCCGCCGGCTGCTTGCTGAGCCGGCCACGGAAGGCCGACTCCTCGGTCGCGATCGCATCGACCTGCGTCGTCGCGAGCTTCTTGCACAGCGCGCGGGCGCTGCCCGGGAACAGGCACACCTTGCGCGGGTGGATGTCGAGCACGTCGCGCGACACGATCTGGATCCGCTCGGCCGCGAGGTACTGCTCGATGAACTTCACGTTCTGCTCGCCGACGTTCATCGTCGAGAAGTTGCGCATCACCTGGCCGCCGCCGAAGACCTTCGCCTCGAGCCGCTCGCGCCGCGCGCCGCGCTTCATCATCTCGTTGATGAGCAGCTCCATCGCGTAGGTGCCGTACCGCCCGGCGGTGCCGCCGTCGGGGAGCATGAAGTGGTTCATGCCGCCCAGCCGCGCGGTCCGGTCCACGAGGCAGGCGGCCACGCACGAGCCCAGCACCGTCATCAACAGCAGGTCGTCGTCGTCGTGGACGTAGAACTCGCCCGGCAGCAGCTTGACGGCGTCGGTCTTGAACGCCGCGTCGTAGTAGAAGGTGTGCGCCTCGTACTCGCGCGCCGGACGCTCGCGCAGCGCCCGTATCCTGTCCGTGCTCTTCGGAAACAGCCCGGGCGCGCTCTGGCGCAGGGAGGATGCGGTCGTGGGGTTCATCGGATGCATTCGGGCTCCCGCGCGTGCCGCTCGGCGAGGCGTTCGTACACGGTCTTGCCGCGCAGCGAGAACAGGTCGCTCTGGGCCGAGAAGTTCTCGGAGTGGCCGACGAACAGCAGGCCGCCGGGGCGCATCGACGCATGCAGGCGCGTCAGGACGGTGCGCTGCGTCGGGGCGTCGAAGTAGATCATCACGTTGCGGCAGAACACGACATCGAACGGCTGCTGGAAGCGCAGCGGGTCGTGCACGAGGTTCACCTGCGCGAACTCGACCAGGCGGGACAGTTCGGGGCGCACGCGCATCAGGCCGGCATTGGCCGCGGTGCCCTTGAGGAACCAGCGCTTCAGGCGCGTCGCGTCCAGCCCCTTCTCGCCATCCATCGGGTAGACGCCGGCCTTGGCGGTGCGCAGCACGTCGGTGTCGATGTCGGAGGCGTAGATCGTCGCCTGCGCGCCGGTGCCCAGCGTCTCGAGGACCGTCATCGCGATCGACCAGGGCTCCTCCCCGGTGGACGCCGCCGCGCACCAGATCCGCACCGGACCGCGGTGCTGCTTCAGGAACTCGGCCAGCAGCGGGAAGTGATAGGCCTCGCGGAAGAACGAGGTCAGGTTCGTGGTGAGCGCGTTGACGAAAGGCTGCCACAGCGGCGAGCCGTTGCGCTCGACCGCGTCGAGCAGCGCGCCGTAGCTCGGGATGCCGTGCTCGCGCAGCAGGCGTGCGAGCCGGCCCTGCACCATGCTCTGCTTGCTCGGCTGCAGGTGGATGCCGGCGCGCTCCTTGATGAGGCGACGCACGCGCTCGAAGTCGCCGGGCGAGATCGCGACTTCGCTGCCGAGCGGGGACGGGGCGCTCATCGCGACGGCGCCTTCAACGCTTCACGGCGCAGGCGCGCGCCGGGCGGGGTGCTGCGATCGGGACGGTACGGCGGGTCATCTGCGGGACGGGCTCGGTTGGGCGGTTCGGAAGACGGCGGGTCGCCGCGGCGGGCCCGATCGGAGGTTCGGCACGATCCGACGCGGGCTGCCGCGCCGCACTCAGAACTCTTCCCAGTCGTCGTCGGGGACCTTCGCGGCCTTGGGAGCGGGCGCACGCGGGGCGGGTTCGGCTTTGGCGGGCACAGGACGCGCCGCGGGTGCGTCGGCCCTGGCGGCACTCGGCGCCGCAGCGGCGGGCGTCGGGGAGGCTGCCGGCACGGTGGGCGCGGCAGGCGCCGCCGTGGGTGCCAGCAGGCTCGTCGGCACGACCCGGGCCGGCGCGGGCTTCGCGGAGACCGGTTTCGCGGCGGGCTTCGCGGCGGGCTTCGCGGCGGACGCGGGCCGGACGGCGGGCGCCGGCTTCGAGACCGCAGCGGGCTTGGCGGCCGGGGCGGGCCGGGCCGCGAAATCGGTGGCCGGCTTCGACGCGGGTTTGGCGGCCGGTGCGGATCCGTGCTCGGACTGGAACCCGTGCGCCGGCTCGGACGAGGCGCCCGCGGCAGCGTCGGCCGACCACGAGGGCTCGTTGTTCGAGCCGCCCTTCGGCGCAACGGCGTGCTTCGACGGCGCGGACAGCGAGACGCCGCCCCGCGCGCCATCGTCCAGGCGGAAGGCGTCGACCGCCTCGGCGAGTCGGCGGGCCTGCTCCTTGAGGCTCTCGGCCGCGGCCGCGCTCTGCTCGACCAGCGCCGCGTTCTGCTGCGTCATACGGTCGAGCTGGTTGACCGCGGTGTTGACCTGGCCGATGCCTGCGCTCTGCTCGCCGGTGGCCGAGGAGATCTCGCCGATGATGTCGGTCACGCGCCGCACCGAGGTCACGATCTCGGACATCGTCGAGCCGGCGTCCTTGACCAGGCGGCTGCCCGAGTCGACGCGCTCCACGCTGTCGGTGATCAGGCCCTTGATCTGGCGGGCGGCATCGGCGCTGCGCTGCGCGAGGCTGCGCACCTCGGCGGCGACGACCGCGAAGCCGCGGCCCTGCTCGCCGGCCCGGGCGGCTTCCACCGCCGCGTTCAGCGCCAGGATGTTGGTCTGGAAGGCGATCCCGTCGATCACCGAGATGATGTCGGCGATCTTGCGCGAGCTGTCGCTGATCTCGCCCATGGTCGCGACGACCTGCTCGACCACCTCGCCGCCGCGGCGCGCGACCTCGGAGGCGCCGAGCGCGAGCTGGTTGGCCTGGCGGGCACTGTCGGCGTTGGTCGCCACCGTGCCGGTCAGCTCCTCCATGCTGCTCGAGGTCTGCTGCAGGTTCGAGGCCTGCTGCTCGGTGCGGCGGCTCAGGTCGTTGTTGCCGACCGCGATCTCGGTCGAGGCGGTGGCGATCTGCTCGGTCGAGTCCTTGATCGAACCGAGCGTGCGGCTCAGGTGCTCGGACATCCGGCGCAGCGCCGAGATCAGCTGGCCGATCTCGTCGTTCGGCGGCTCCGGCAGGCGCACCCGCAGGTCGCCCGAGGCGATCGAGTCGGCGGCCTCGCGCGCCGCGTTCAGCGGCACCAGCAGCCTGCGGTTGAAGACGACCGAGAAGCCGAAGGCCGCGATGAGCGAGGCCACCGTCGCGACCCACAGGATCACCAGGTTGCGGCCGTCGCGCGTCTTGGCGGCGACGACCGATGCGGTCGCGAGGGACCGCTCGGTGTCGAGCAGCTCGGCGGCCCCCTTGGAGGCCGTCTTGTAGTGCGCGTCGGCGGTCTGCATCGCCGCGAGCCCGGTATTCGAATCGACCGAGGCCATGTCGATCGCGTCGTCCACCGCCTTCAGGTAGCGCGTCGTGGCCGCGTTCAGCGCGTCGAGCCGCTCGCCGCCGGCGGCATCGAGGTCGGCGCGCATGCCGCGCAGCTTCTCGCCGAGCGCGGTGCCGCGCTGGGCGAGCGCGTCGCGCCGGCCCTTGACCACCCCGGCCTGCAGCGTGTCGATCCACAGGATCGTCCGGTAGGCCTCGGCGTGCATGGACGACAGCTCGCCTTCGATGCGGTACGCGTTCGCGTAGCTCTCGAAGCGGACGTCCGCCAGGTTCTCGAGCTCGCGGTTCGAGCGCAGCTGCATCAGCGTGACGAGCACGCACAGCGCGATGAGGGACGCGCCACCGATCGCGGGCAACAGCAGCAGCTTGACGCGGAGCTTCATGGGATGGCCGACTGTGTGGGGGAGGAGGAGGCGGTCCGCTGCGCGGATCAGTTCTTGTAGACGCCGCCGCAGACGACGGTCTCTTCGAGGCGCTCGCAGTACATCTGCTTCGGCTCGACCTTCTTGCTCACCGGGTTGGTGAACTTGTAGTCCTGCCAGAAGTTCGGCTTGGCGCGGCCCAGCTCGACCCGCTCCTTGACGAAGGCCTTGCCGTCGACGTCCTTGAGCTCGATCAGGTTGCGCCCGATCATCTTCTCGTTGGCGCCGTGCGCATGCACCATGCCGTCGAGGCCGTAGACCACCAGGTACAGGTCGCGGTCGGTGAAGACCCCGGCCTTGTTGCTGATCTCCGCCCAGCCCTTGTCCTTGCCGTTCGCCTTGATGAAGGCGACGCCCTTCTTCACCATCGCGGTCGCCTCGTCGGGCGTGGCGAACTCGCCCTTGGCTAAGGCGCTCGCCACGGTGCAGGTGGCCAGGACGGCGATGCAGGTCTTGATCCAGGGCGTGTGCGTCATGTCGATGCTCCTTGTCGGGTGGCGTCGGGCACGGCGCGCGGACACGAGGTCCGCGCAGGCGTGTCGAACGGTGGGGTCGGTCCGCTTCAGGCGGGTTGCTCGGCCAGGGCCATGTCGGCGGCGCTCATCAGCCGCTCGATCTCGATCAGGATCAGCATCCGGTCGTTCAGCGTGCCGAGCCCCGTGATGAAGTCGGCCTCGACCGAAGCGCCCACCTCGGGTGCCGGCCGGATCTGTTCGGGTGCGAGCTCCATCACGTCGGAGACCGAGTCGACGACGATGCCGACGACGCGCGATCCGAGGTTCAGGATGATCACCACCGTGAAGTCGTTGTATTCGGCCGAGCCGAGGTTGAACTTCAGCCTCAGGTCGACGATCGGGACGATCACGCCCCGAAGGTTCACGACGCCCTTGATGAACGAAGGCGCGTTGGCGATCCGGGTCGGCTGTTCGTAGCCGCGGATCTCCTGGACCTTCAGGATGTCGATCCCGTACTCCTCCTCGCCGAGCCGGAAGGTCAGGTACTCGCGCGGCCTCGCGGCCGTTCCGGCGTCGTGCGCCCGATCATGTGCAGCCATGGGTCTCTCCCGTCCGAGGGTGTTCAGTGACGTGCGCGGCGGACCAGCCACGACACGTCGAGGATCAATGCCACCTGGCCGTCGCCGAGGATGGTCGCGCCGGAGACGCCCGGCACCTTGCGGTAATTGGCCTCGAGGTTCTTGACGACCACCTGGTGCTGGCCGATCAGCTCGTCGACGATCAGGGCGATGCGCCCGCCCTCGGCCTCGATGACGATCATGATTCCGCCCGAGACCGGCTCCTTGCGGGGCACGGCGAACAGCTCGTCGAGCGCCAGCAGC
>JAIYAG010000331.1 GCA_027489195.1 Burkholderiales bacterium
ACCGCCTGGCGGGCGCGGGCGCGGTAGTCGGCTTCGGCGGCGACGTAGGCGGCGCGCGCCGACTCGACGGTCGCCTTGCGGCGGCCGCCGTCGAAGATCGGCAGCGTGAGCGACGGGCCGATCGACCAGGTCGACAGCGTCGCGCCGAGCTGGCCCGCGTCGATGCGCAGCGGGCCGACCGAGCCGGCGAGCGACAGCCGCGGATAGCGATCGCCCTCGGCCGCGCCGATGTCGGCGCTGGCCGCGGCGAGCGCGCGCTCGGCGGCGGCGAGGTCGGGGCGCTGCGCGAGCAGGCCCGCGGGCACGGCCTTCACCTCGAAGGCGCGCGGCGCGGGCAGACGGCCCTGCGTGGCGGCGAGCCGCGTGCGCACGTCGGGCTCGGCCAGGCCGGTCAGTGCGACCAGCGCCTTCACCGTCAGGTCGCACTCGGCACGCTGGCCGGTCAGCCGGCCCGCGGCCTCGGCCGCGCTCGCGCGGGTCAGCGCCGCCGCGGCGGGCGCCTGGAAGCCGGCCGCCGCGGCGCGGTCGGTGACGGTGGCGGTCTCGGTGCGCGAGGCCGCGTCGGCCTGCGCGATCGCGACCAGCGCCTCGCAGTAGCGGTACTGCAGGTACTGCGCGGCGGTCTCGGCCGCGACCGAGACGCGGGCCTCGTGCCAGTCGGCCGTGCGCGCATCGAGCCGCGCGAGCGAGGCCTCGCGTTCGCGGGCGATGCGGCCGAACAGGTCGATCTCCCAGCCGGCCTGCACCGTCGCGCGGTTCTGCGTGGCGAGCAGGATGTTCGTGCCGATGTTGATCGTGCCGCGGCTGTTGGCCAGGCTCAGGTCCAGCGTCGGCAGCCCCGCCGCGCCTGCAGCGACCGCGGCCGCACGGGCCTGCTCGATGCGGGCGGCGGCCTGCGCGAGCGAGCCGCTCTCGCGCTGCGCGGCGGCCAGGAGCGCGTCGAGCGCCGGGTCGTCGAACTGCGACCACCAGGTGGCGAGGTCGGCCGGGGCGCCGCCGTGGGGGAGGCGGGCCTGCCAGCCGTCGTCGGCGGCGGGGCGGGCGGGCGTGCCGGCCGGGGCGGTCGCCGCGGCACGACCTGCGTCGGCCTGCGACAGCGAGCGCGCGGCGGGCGCGCCGGCATAGTCCGGTCCGACCTTGAAGGCGCCGCAGCCGGCGAGCACGCCGACGAGCGCGAAGGTGGCGAGCGTGCGCATCGTCAGTCCTCCGTGCGGCCGGCGGCGCGGCGCGCGCGCTCGCCCTCGACCATCGAGACCGCATAGCCGGCCAGCCGCTCGGCGAGCGTGTCGATCGCGCGCGGCGTGGCGAGCACCGACGGCGACAGCGTCTGCACGCCGTCATGGAAGGCGAAGAAGTGCACCCCGAGGCCGGCGATCGACAGCGCGAGCCGATGCAGGTCGAGGTCCGCCCGCTTCATGCCGAGCTCGCGCACCAGCAGCCGCAGCAGCGCCTCGAACTGCGGACGGATCTCGGTGTCGACCGCGCCGGCCCAGGCGCCGGTGGGCTCTGCCATCTCGCGGAAATGCAGCTTCATCACCATCCGGACTTCGTCGCCGCGCTTGAGCGGCGCGAGGAAGTCGACGTAGAACATCCGCAGCGCCTCCAGCAGCGGCCGACCGGGGTCGGCGAAGGCGACCAGGTCCTCGGGCACGCCGCAGATCGACGGATCGGTGAAGAGCGCGCGGTACAGGCCCTCCTTGTCGCCGAAGTAGTAGCTGATCGCACCGAGGTTGACCTGCGCGGCCTTCGCGAGCGCGCGCACCGAGGTCTTCTCGAAGCCGTGCTCGGCGAACAGCGCGAGGCCCGCGAAGAGCAGCCGATGGCGGGCGTCGATGCCGTCGGCGCGGACGGGGTGGTGGGGTTCTGCGGGCGACATGGGTGCTGGGCTCGGGGCAGGTGGGCCGCAAATGGGTCGAACGTGCGTTTCAATTCCAACGATCGTTTGATTTAAAACGAACGTTCGACTCGTGTCAAGAGCAGGGTCGGGGCGGCGGGGTGAACCTGACAGCCCCCCGCCCCGTCCGACGAGGCGTCGCGGCCTAGAATGTCCGGAAGCCGGCCAGGCGTCCGCCCACAACGCGGACACGGCAGTCGGGCCGACCGATCTCAGCAACTGCCGACCGCGCGGGCCCGCCCGCCTCCGATGACTGCCTTCTTCTGGTTCCTGCCCACGATCGTCCTGGCGCTGGCCGTCCTCAGCGGCCGGTGTTCGCCCACGGTCGCGTCGGTCCTCGGCCTGGCGACCGCCGTGCCGGTCGCGTTCGCCACGGCACCGATGCCCTTCGGGTTCGCGGCGCTCGCGAGCGCACTGTCCCGCGGCGCCTGGATCGGCGCCACCATCGCCCCGTACATCCTGGGCGGCCTGCTGTTCTGGCAACTCGCGTCACGCCCGAGCGCCATCGCGGCCGAGTCACCGAACCCCGTCGCGCTCGACCCGCGTGCGCAGCGGCGCCTGCTGTTCTTCGCGTGCTTCCTGGTCGGTCCGTTCGCGGAGTCCGCCACCGGATTCGGCGTCGGGATGCTGGGCACCATCGCCCTGCTCAGGCACCTGGGGATCGCGCCGGTGCACCTGATGGTCTTCGCGCTGCTGAGCCAGACATTCATCCCGTGGGGCGCGATGGGCAGCGGCACCCTGCTCGCCTCGGCCTACGCCAAGATGCCGGCCTCGGCGCTCGCCGGTGCATGCCTGCTGCCCATCGCCTCGCTGATGGCGGTCTGGCTCACGCTGTTCTGGGTGACCGCCCGGAAAGCGGGCGTGTCGGCGACCGCGACCGAGCATCTGAGCGAGGTCGGCTGGATCGTCGCGAGTCTCGGCACGCTGGGCGTCGCGACCGCGCTCCTCGGGCCGGAGATCGCCCTGCTGTCGGCGTTCGGCCCGCTCATCATCGTGCGCTACCTGATCGACGTCCGGCCCGGCGCCGCAGCGTTTCGGCAGGTGGCGGGCCGGGTCTGGCCCTATCTCGCGCTGGTCGGCGTCCTGACGCTGACCCGCAGCGTGCCGCCCCTGCGGGCTGCGCTGGCGTCGTTCGGAACGATCGCGCCGTACCCCGACCTGCCCGGCTGGGCGCCGCTCTTCCACGCCGGCTCGTGGCTGATGGTCGGCGCGGTCGGGGTCGCGCTCGTCCGGGGCCACCTCGGGCAGTGGCGCCAGGAACTGCGCGGCGCCTGGAAGACGGCCAGGACACCCGTCGTGACCGTGTTCGTGTTCGCCATGCTCGCGGAGGTCCTGGCCGGGGCAGGCATCTCCGCGGCCATCGCCGCGGGCCTCTTCGCGAACCTGGGTGCGCTCGGCGTGCTGGCCGCTCCGCTGATGTCCATCGGGCTGGGCGTGCTGACCAACAGCGGCAGCGCGGGCAACAGCCTGTTCATGTCGTCGCAGGTCGCGATGGCCGCCCAGGCGAACCTGTCCGTGCCCGCCACCGCCGCACTCCAGCATGTCGCCACGTCGAGCATGAGCCTGTTCTCGCCGGTACGCATGGCCATCGCGGCATCCCTGGCGCAAGGACAGGGCACGGAGCGGCAGGTCTATGCGGGCCTCGTCCCCTATGCCGTCGCCGGCACCGCCCTCCTCGCATGTCTGGGGGCGTGGGCGATCCTGTGATGCCGGGGCGCGCTCACGCCACCCGCAGCACGATCTTCCCGAGCTGGGTGTTCCCCTCCATCGCCCGCTGCGCGGCCGGCAGGTCGGCGAAGTCGAACACCTGGTCCACGAGCGGCACGAAGCGGCCGTCGGCGGCCATCGGCAGCAGGTCGCGGGCGAGGCCGCGCGCGGCCGCGATCCGGTGCGTCATCTGCCGCATCTTGTTCGACACGCCGAACAGCTGCAGCCGCTTCTTGTGCAGCGCCAGCACGTCGAGCGGGGCGGTGTCGAGGCCATCGACGTAGCCGACGGTGGCGAGCCGCCCCTCGAAGCCCAGCAGCTCGATGCAGTCGGGCAGCACCGAGGCGCCGACCGGATTCACCACCAGGTCCACGCCGCGCTCGCCGACGATCTCGCGCACCGCGGGCACGAAGCCCGGGCCGCGGATCCGGACGCCGGCATCGAGGCCCAGGTCCTTCAGGCGCGCGAGCTTCTCGGCCGAGCCCGACAGGCCGATGGTGCGCGCGCCGATCGCGCGGGCCACCTGCAGCGCGGCGACGCCCACACCCGACGAGATGCCGGGCACGAGCATCCACTCGCCGGCGGCGAGCCGGCCCTGCGCGATCAGCGCGTCGTGGACCGTCACGCCGACCACGGTGAACGCGGACGCCTGCTCCCACGACAGCGCGGCGGGCGCACGCAGGGCCTCGTCGGCCCACATCGTCCCGTGCGCCGAGAACGCGCCGTCGACGCGCCCCATCACGCGGTCGCCGACCGCGAACGCAGTCACGCCCTCGCCCACCGCGGTGACCTCGCCGGCCGCCTCGAAGCCCGCGGGCTTCGCGGCGCCGCCGGCGTGCAGACCATGGCCCGCGATGAACTCGCCGCGGTTGAGCGCGGCCGCGCGGATGCGCACGCCCACCTGGCCCGCAGCGGGCAGCGGCACCGGGTCCTCGCGCAGGTCGACCTTCATGGCACCGGCTTCGGTGCGGATGTACCAGCGCTTCATCGTCGTCATCGTCATTCCTTGGGGATCTTCGCTTCGCGCTGCACGCGGGCCCAGCGCTCGAGGTCGGCGCGGATCTCGGCGGTGAACTCGGCGGGCGTCGAGGGCTCGACGTCGAAGCCTGCGGCGCGAAGCTTCGCGGCCACTTCGGGCTCGCGCATCACCTGCGCGGCGGCCTGCTGCAGCCGCGCGAGCACCGGGGCGGGCACGGCCGAGGGCGCGAAGATGCCGTACCAGACGTCGTAGCGCGACATCGACGGATCGAGCTCGACGAGGGTCGGCACGTCGGGGGCCAGGGCCGCGCGGCGCGCGCCGGTCACGGCGAGGCCGCGCAGGCGGCCCGAGTTCAGGTGCTGCACCATCGGCGCCAGCGTCGAGATGATGAAGTCGACCTGCCCGCCGATCGCGTCGGCCGTCGCCGGCGCCGAGCCCTTGTAGGGCACGTTGTTGAACTGCGCGCCGGTGGCGAGCGCGATCATCTGGCCGTACAGATGCGGGCCGGTGCCCACGCCGGGCGATGCGTAGTTGAGCGGCCGCTGCCTGCCGAGCGCGACCAGGTCGCCGAAGGTCTTGACCGGCAGCGAGGGATGCGAGGCGATCGCGGCCGGCGTGCTGGCCACCCGCGCGACCGGCACGAAGTCGCGCAGCGAGTCGTAGCGCACCGAGGTGAACATCACCGGATTGGTGGCCAGGAACTCGTTGGCGAACAGCAGCGTGTAGCCGTCGGCGGGGCCGCGCGCGACGACCTCGGCGCCGATGTTGCCCGACGCGCCGGGCCGGTAGTCGACGACGACCGACTGGCCGAGCGCCGCGGCGAGGCGCTCGGCGACGGTCCGCGCGGCCGCGTCCGCACCGCCGCCCGCGGGAAACGGCACGATCAGCTTGAGCGGACGCTCGGGCCAGGCCTGGGCGCGCGCCGCGGTGCCGGCGAAAGGCAGCCCGGCGAGCAGCAGCGTGGCGCGCCGACGTGCGAGCGCGGGCCGATGGGCAGGATCCGCGCGTCGGACGGAGAGGACGTGACCCATCGGGCCGCGGCTCACCGGGCACCCCGCAGCGGCCTGAAGAATTCGACGATCTCGTGCGCCAGCGCCTCGGGCTGCTCGAGCGCGGCGAAATGGCCGCCGCGCGGCATCTCGGTCCAGCGGCGGATGTCGGTGAAGGCGCGCTCGCAGACCGAGCGCGGCGGGCGCAGGATCTCGCGCGGGAAGGCCGCATAGCCGCAGGGCGCGCCGACCCCGCCGTCGCGGATCGGCCAGGGGCCGTGCATCCGCGCGTAGTACGGCCAGAACGAGCTGCCGATCGCGCCGGTGAACCAGTACAGCGCGATGTCGGCCAGCATGGTGTCCATCGACAGCGCATCGCGCGGATCGCCGCGGTTGTCGGTCCAGCGCTGGAACTTCTCGAACAGCCAGGCGGCGAGGCCGGCGGGCGAGTCGTTCAGCGCGGCGCCCAGGGTGTGCGGCCGCGTGCCCTGGATCCACTGGTAGCCGGTCTCCTCCTTCAGGAACAGCGCCAGCTCGTCGAGCCAGCGCTTCTCTTCGGGGGTGGGCGTCGCGACGGTCTGCGCGTCGCGGCGCACCGGCATCATGTTCAGGTGGATGCCGAGCACCGCGTCGGCGTGCTCGGCGCCGAGCACCGCGGTGACGAACGAGCCCCAGTCGCCGCCCTGCGCGCCGTAGCGCGGGTAGCCCAGCACCTCGGTCATCAGTTCGTGGAAGGTGCGCGCGATGTCCGGGAGCGCGAAGCGCGGCTGGCCGGGCCGGTACGACAGCGTGTAGCCGGGCAGCGAGGGCGCGACCACGGTGAACGCGTCGGCCGGATCGCCGCCGAAGCGCGCCGGATCGGTCAGACGCGGGATCAGGTCCAGGAACTCGAGCACGGAGCCCGGCCAGCCGTGCGACAGCAGCAGCGGCATCGGCTCGGGTGCACCGGGCGCGCGCACGCCGGGGACGTGCAGGAAATGCAGGTCGATGCCCGAGATCGGCACGGTGAACTGCGGGAAGGCGTTGAGCCGCGCCTCCTGCGCGCGCCAGTCGAAGCGGTCCTTCCAGTGCGCGATGGCCTCGCGCAGGAAGGCGGTGTCGGTGCCGGTGGCCCACGGCTCGCCGGGCGGGGTCTCGGGGAAGCGCGTGCGCGCCAGCCGCTCGTGCAGGTCGACGAGGTCGTCGTCGGGCACGTGCAGGCGGAACGGAACGGGGGCGCGGGTCGGTGTCGTCATCGCTGTCTCCGGGAGGGGTGCGCGTCGGCCGGGCGGCGCCCGGATCGGCTATCGTCGGGCCCCATTCCCGATGTCTGTCCGATTCTCGACGAGGTTCCGCCGATGTCCGCTCTCGCGTTCCACATGATCGGCGGCGCGCCCGATCCGCTCGCGCCGTTCAGCCATTCCGTCGAGGCCGACGGCTGGGTGATGCTCACCGGTCAGATGCCCTTCACCGGCACGTCCAACACCTCGGACTATCCCGAGTCGATCGAGGACCAGACCCGCCAGACGATGGCCAACCTGCAGACGGTGCTCACCGGCTGCGGGCTGACGCTCGCCGACGTGGCCAGCGTGCGGATCTACCTGCTGCACTTCGACGAGGACTACATCCGCATGAACGCGGTCTATGCGACGTACTTCCCCGAGGGCCGGCGCCCGGCGCGCACCTGCATCGGCGTGAGCGGCCTGGCGCGCGGGGCGAGGATCGAGATCGACATGCTGGCGCGACGGCCCGGCCCGAAGGCCTGAGGCCGCCGCGGGGCCGGTCACGCGCGCAGCTGCATGGCCTTGTACTCGAGGAACTCCTCGAGACCGTAGACGCCGTTCTCCCGGCCGCGGCCCGACTGCTTGTAGCCGCCGAAGGGCGCCTGCGGGTTCCAGCGGCCGCCGTTGAGGTCGACCTGCCCGGTGCGCAGCTTGCGGGCCACCTGCAGCGCACGCTCGTCGCTGCCCGCCCAGACCGCGCCCGACAGCCCGTAGATCGAGTCGTTGGCGATGCGGATCGCATCGGCCTCGGTGTCGTAGGGGATGATCGCCAGCACCGGCCCGAAGACCTCTTCCTGCGCGAGCGTCGCCTTCGAGTCGGCCACGACGAACACCGTCGGCTTCACGAAGTAGCCGTTGCCCACGCCCTGGGGCGCCTCGGCGCCGCCGGTGACGAGCTCCGAGCCCTCCTCGATGCCGCGACGGATGTAGCCCAGCACGCGGTCGCGCTGCAGCGCCGACACCAGCGGCCCGAGCTTGACGCCCTCGGCGAACGCGCTGCCGACGGTGAACGACTCGGCGGCCGCCTTGGCGATCGCGCGGGCCTCGTCGAGCCGCGAGCGCGGCACCAGCAGGCGCGTCCAGGCGGCGCAGGTCTGGCCGGAGTTCATGTAGCAGTTGGCGACCGAGCTCTTCACCGCCTTCTCGAAGTCGGCGTCGTCGAGCACCACCGAGGCGCTCTTGCCGCCGAGCTCGAGCGCGATCCGCTTGACGGTCTGGGCACCCACTTCGGAGACCCGCTTGCCGGCGCGCGTGGAGCCGGTGAACGACACCATGTCGACCTCGGGGTGCGCGGCGAGCGCCTCGCCGACCACCGGGCCGAGGCCGGTCACCAGGTTGAAGACGCCGGGCGGCAGGCCCGATTCGTGGATCACGTCGGCGAGGATGAACGCGTTGATCGGCGCGACCTCGGACGGCTTGAGGACCACCGTGCAGCCGGCGGCCAGGGCCGGCGCGACCTTCAGCGTGATCTGGTTCAGCGGGTAGTTCCACGGCGTGATCGCCGCGACCACGCCGACCGGCTCGCGGGTGACGACCGAGTGGCCGACCTTCTCGTCGTACTGGAACTCGCGGGCGAGCTTGGCGTAGTTCGACCAGGCGGCGACCGGGCCACCGACCTGCACCAGCGTCGACAGCTTGATCGGCATGCCGACCTCGGTGGCGATCGTGCGGGCCAGGTCCTCGCTGCGCGCCTTCAGGCCGTCGGCGATCTTCTGGACGATGTCGGCGCGCTCGGCGGCGGGCGTCTGCGACCAGCCGTCGAAGGCGGCGCGCGCGGCGGCGACCGCCGCATCGGCGTCGGCAGCGGTGCCCGAGGGGATGGTGGCCCACGGCTCGCCGGTGTTGGAGTCGGTGACCTCGAGGGTCTGCGTCGACGACGGCGCGACCCAGCGGCCGCCGATGTAGAGCTGCTTGCGTTCGATCATGTCGGTCTCCTCCTGAGCCCACGAGTATAGGGGGGCGCGAGGCGCGGCCGCAGCGGCTCCGGAACGCTCGCGGCGACACGGCGGGCGCCGGCCGGGCGGGCGCCGGTCTAGAATCCGGTTGACAGACACCTCCGTCACGGACGCCGTACATGGCTCTCGCTTTCCCGTTTTCCGCGATCGTCGGCCAGGACGAGATGAAGCGGGCCATCCTCATCGCCGCCGTCGACCCGTCGGTCGGGGGCGTGCTGGTCCTCGGCGACCGCGGCACCGGCAAGTCGACCGCGGTGCGTGCGCTGGCGGCGCTGCTGCCGAAGATGAAGGCGACGGTGGGCTGCCGCTACGCCTGCGACCCGGCCGCACCCGCGGGCGCCTGCGCCGAGTGCGACGCGCTCAAGGCCGGCGGGAAGAAGGTCAAGTCGCACCTCGTGCCGGTGCCCGTCGTCGACCTGCCGCTGGGCGCGACCGAGGACCGCGTGGTCGGCGCGCTGGACCTGGAGCGGGCACTTACTGCCGGCGTGAAGTCCTTCGAGCCTGGATTGCTGGCCCGGGCGCACCGCGGCTTCCTGTACGTCGACGAGGTCAACCTGCTGGAGGACCACCTGGTCGACCTGCTGATCGACGTGGCGGCCTCGGGCGAGAACGTCGTCGAGCGCGAGGGGCTGAGCGTGCGGCATCCGGCGCGCTTCGTGCTGGTCGGCAGCGGCA
>JAIYAG010000408.1 GCA_027489195.1 Burkholderiales bacterium
CACCGTCAGCGGCACGGTGCGCAGCAGCAGCGTGGTCGTGGCGAGCGTGCCGCGGCCGGGGAAGCGGAACCGCGCCAACCCATAGGCGGCCATCGCACCCAGCACCAGTGTCACCAGGGTGGATACCACGCCGACGATCAGGCTGTTCGCGAGATACCGGCCGAACCGGTCTTCGTCCAGCACCGCGCGGTAGTTCTCGAGCGTCGGGAAGAAGATGAAGTTCAGCGGTTCCGCGAACACCTGGACCTGCTGGCGCAGGCTGGTCGCGAAGATCACCGCGATCGGCGCGATACAGATCGCCGCGAGCAGGACGAGGACGCCGTAATGCGCCGCTGCCACGGCCGGATGCCGCTTCACGCGTCGTCCTTCATCGGGTTGGAGAGCATCAGCGCTGCCCACGACAGCGCGGCGACCACCAGCAGGAGCAGCACCGACATCGCGGCCGCGACCCCGAGCTGCTGCCCGACGAACGCCGTCTTGTAGATGTGCAGCGCGAGGATCTCGGTGCTGTCGCCTGGCCCTCCGAAGGTGAGCACGTAGATCACCTCCAGCACCCGGAACGCATCGATCAGCCGCATCATCAGCGTGATCGCGATGACGTTCAGGATCATCGGCAGCTTCACGCGAAGCGTCTGCTGCCACCACCGCGCGCCGTCGATGCGCGCCGCTTCGAGCACCGATGCATCCAGCCCCGCGAGCGCCGCGATCATCATGATGAAGACGAACGGCGTCCACTGCCAGACGTCGGCGATCACGATCGCGACGAAGGCGAGCTGCGGATCGGCGAGCCAGGTGAGCGCCGGCAGCCCGAGCTTCACGAGGAGGGCGTTGACCAGTCCGAACTGCGCATCGAAGATGAACCGCCACGCCAGGCCGACCGCGATCGGCGCGATCATCATCGGCAGGATGAAGATCATCCGGAACGCCGCCATGCCCCGCACGGGCCGCTCCAGCGCCAGCGCCAGCGCGATCCCGAGCAGCATCTCGGCGACCACGCACACGGCGACGAACAGCAGCGTCGTCGCCAGCGACGACCACAGCCGCGGCGATGAGAACGCCGACACGAAATTGTCCCAGCCGACGAAGCGGGCGTTCTCCCAGGGCGTGCCCAGCGACCAGTCGTACAGGCCGAGGTGGAACGCCGAGACCACCGGGTACAGGCAGGCCGCCGCCATCACGAGGACGGCGGGACCGAGGTAGAGGAGCCGTACCCGGCGGGAGGTGCGCACGGCCGGGGCGCTCAGACCTTGTAGCCGGCTTCCCGCATGATCGCCGTCACCTGCGGGACCATGCCGTTCAGGGCGTCCTCGGCGGTCTTCTTGCCGGTCAGCGCCTCGCTGATGCCCACGCCCAGTGCCTGGACGTTGATCTTGTCCCAGACCGGGATGATCGGCCGCCAGTCGGGGTTCGAATGCCTGAGCGCTTCCTTGAACACGATGAACTCGGGGTTCTGGCGGACGATGTCGACATGGCCCATCGTCGAGTTGCGCATCGGCGCGCCGCCCAGCCGGGTGACGGCCATGTCCTGGGCCTTGCTGGTCAGCCACTGCAGCAGCAGGAAGCTCGCCTCCGGATTGCGGGCGTTGCGCGGGATCATCAGTCCGAGCCCGCCCGACTGCGACGAACGGCGCACGCCACGCGGGTGGAGCGCCCAGCTCACCTGCTCGACCACCTTGCTGCGCGACGGATCCTTGACCACGCCCGCGAACGACGTCGAGTCGAGGTACATCGCCGCCTGGCCCTGCAGGAACGCGGTGTTCGCCTCGCCCTGGCCGAATCCGGGGATGCCCGCCGGACCGGTGGCGACCACCTCCTGCAGGAACTTCAGCGCGGCGACGCCGGCCTTGTCGTTGAAGCGCGGACGCCATGCGTCGTCGAACACGCCGCCGCCCAGCGGGTTCAGGTGCAGCAGCCACGCGTGCACGCACTGATGGCCCGCCTGGCCGCGCGAGGTCAGCGCGCCGATCCCGGACTTGTCCTTGAGCACCCGCAGCGCGCGCCCGAAGTCCTCGTAGGTCTCGGGGACCTTGAGATCGAGCTTCGCGAAGATGTCGCGCCGGTAGGCCAGCACCGAAGTCTCGGCGCCGTAGGGCAGGCCGTAGAGCTTGGCGCCCGGGCCGGCGAGATAGCCCTTGGGGCCGCCGACCATGCCGAGGTTCTCGAGGTAGATCGGGATGATGTCCTTCATGTCGTACGCGGGATCGGCGAGCTGCGCGTCGGCGAAGAAGGGCTCGAGAGGCCGCACCAGGTTCTTGTCGACGTACTCGCCCTTCCACATCACGATGTAGCAGACCAGGTCGTAGTCGCCCTGCGGCTTGGCCATCTCGAGCAGCTGCTTCTCCTTGAGCCGCCCGATCGCCAGCCGGTCCACCTCGACGCGGATGCCGGTCTCCTTGGTGAACTCCGGCAGCAGCTTGCTCATCGCGTCGTAGTGCGGGTGGGACGGGATGTTGATCGTCACCGTCTTGCCAGCGAACTTGGCGTAGCGGTTCTGCGCGAACGCGCCGCTGGCGGGCAGCCCGGCACCGAATACCGTGACGCCGGCGCTGCGGATGAAGTTCCTGCGTTGCATGGGGTCTCCTCGTGGGTCTGTTGTCGTGGGAACGGCGGACGCGGTCAGCCGCTCAGGCGCAGGCCGCTGGTGGGATCGAAGACGTGGGCGTCCTCGGGATCGAAGGCGAAGGCATGGGTGCCGTGGAGCAGCGGCTTCGCGTCGCCGGCGACGGTCGCCACCACGCGGTGCCCCCCGGCGAAACCGGACCCGCCCTCGCCGACGTGGCGACAGACCACCTGGCTCTCGGTGCCCAGGTACTCCACCACGTCGACGTGGAGCTTCAGCGTGTTCCAGTGCGCGGGCACCGCCGCACCGACGGGGCGCAGCGCCTGCGGGCGCACGCCGACGCTGACCGGTGCGTCGCCGGACAGCGCGCTGCGCGACGCCCACCCGGGCGTGGCCCAGTCGATCCCCTCGGCGCGCCACCGCGGGCCGCCGCCGGACGACGACATCCGCAGCTCGAAGAAGTTCATCGTCGGCGTGCCGACGAAGGCGGCGACGAAGCGGTTCGCGGGGCGGTCGAACACCTCGTTCGGCGTACCGAGCTGCTGGATCCGGCCCTGATCGAGGATGCAGATCCGGCTGGCGAGCGTCATCGCCTCGACCTGGTCGTGGGTGACGTAGACCGTGGTCTTGCCGAGCCGCTCGTGCAGCAGCGCGAGTTCGGCCCGCATGTGTCCGCGCAGCTTCGCGTCGAGGTTGGACAGCGGCTCGTCGAACAGGAAGACCTCAGGCTCGCGCACGATCGCCCGGCCGATCGCCACGCGCTGGCGCTGCCCGCCCGAGAGCTCCCGGGGCTTGCGTGCGAGCAGGTGCGAGATGTTCAGGATCTTCGCGGCCGCCGCGACCCGCGCGTCGATCTCGGCAGCCGGCCGGCGCGCGAGGCGCAGCGCGAACGACATGTTGCGCTCGACGTCCATGTGCGGATAGAGCGCGTAGTTCTGGAACACCATCGCGATGTCGCGCGCCATCGGATGCAGGTCGGTCACGTCGCGCCCGCCGATCAGGATGCGGCCTTCGGTGACCTCCTCGAGCCCCGCGATCATCCGCAGCGTGGTGGACTTTCCGCAGCCCGACTCGCCGAGCAGCACCATGAACTCGCCGGCGGCGACGTCGAGATCGAGCTGACGGACCACGGTGACGTCCCCGTAGCGCTTGACCACGCCCCGCAGTCCGAGGTGGCTCACGTCGCCTTCCCCGCGGAGACCGTACCCGGGACGGCAGGCCGGTGCACGCCCCATCCGATCGGGCGGCGCCGGTTGCCGGGATGCGCCGGATCGGGGCCCCAGATGGCCTGGTAAGTGTCGATGCAGCGGCCGGCGCGCTGCCAGCGCCAGGCCAGCCTGCCCAGCAGCATCCACCATGCGACGAGCGCGACACCCATCCAGCGCGGCGCATCGGCGACGACCAGCCCCAGGCCGATCACACCGACCGCCCCGAACAGCGCCGCCCAGCCGAGGCCCTTGTGAACACGCTCGAACCAGATGCGCCGGCGAGTGACGTCGTAGTGGTCGCCGCGCATCCTCCGGTCGGTCGGGCCGCCCTTGGTGCCGCGCAGCAGCGCGCCGAGCACCTGGATCCAGCCCATCGCCAGCACCGTCCAGCCCGCGTTCGCATGCCATCGCGCGGCGCCCGCGGACGACCCGGACGCGTCGCGGCCCAGCACCAGCACGATGCCGACGGTCATCAGCGCCACGCCCGACCACTGCAGCGCGCGGTGCGCGAGCCACCAGCGCCGGTCGTCGAGGCGACCCGGCCAGCCCTGGTCGGGCAGCACCTTGAAGTAGCGGGCCGCGAGCGCGCCGGCCGGCATCGCCACGCCCCAGGCGAGCACCATGCAGCGTGCGTGCCACGCGGCCCAGGGCGCGATCTCGTGCACCGGGGCGCCCGACATCGGGGCGAGCAGCCAGCGCATCGCGTCGGCCAGCGCGTTCACGACGTCGCCCCCCGCGTGTTCAGCACGATCCGGTAGAGCGAGGTGCTGGCGCAGATGAAGAGCTCGTCGCCGTCGGGGCCGCCGAAGACGAGGTTGCCGACCTTCTCGGGCACCGGGATGCGGCCGACGCGCGTGCCGTCGGGATGGTAGACCTGGACCGCATCGGCGCTGCTGGCGTAGACCAGGCCGCCGACGTCGACGCGCAGCCCGTCGGCCAGGCCGGGCGTCACCACGGCGAAGACCCGGGGATTCGCGAGGTCCTGGCCGCCGATCACGTCGAACGCGACGATGTGGTGATGGCCGCCCCCGTCGGTGCGCAGCGCGGCCGACGTGTCGGTGACGTACAGGCAGCACTCGTCCGGCGAGAACGCGAGGCCGTTGGGTTCTTCGACGAGGTCGCTGACGATCCGCAGGGCGCCCGTCGCCGGGTCGAAGCGGAACACGTAGCAGTCGCCGAGCTCGCTGTCGGCCCGATGACCCTCGCGGTCGGAGACGATGCCGTAGGGCGGGTCGGTGAACCAGATGGCGCCGTCCCGCGCGACGACCACGTCGTTCGGGGAGTTCAGGCGACGGCCCTGGTAGCGATCGACGACGATCTCGTCGTCGGCCTCCGGCCGCCCGAACGCATCGAGCCGGGTGCGCACGATGGCCCGCCGACCGTGCGAGCAGTGCAGCAGCGCGCCCGTCGCCGCGGCGCCGGTCCGTTCGCGCACGTGACCGTTGACGAACTCGCAGCGCTCCCGCCAGACGCGCATGCCGTCGCGGGGGTGCCACGCGAGCATCCGGTCATTGGGAATGTCGCTCCACAGCAGCTCGCCCGACTCGCGCAGCCAGACCGGCCCTTCGCTCCAGACCGCGCCGGTGCACAGACGCTCGAGCGGGCCCGCGCCGGCCGCAACCGGGGCGAAGCGTGCATCGAGGACCTCGGGAAAGGCTGCGGGCATGCCGGCTCGGCAAGTGGGCGTCAGCGGGAGTATAGGCCCGAAAAGCGTTACCGGTAACCATCCTGAACGGCCGGGTGACCGGGTCATCCCGGCACGGCATACTGCGGTTGCCGGTGCCTTCCTGCCCACCGCCCTGCGCACCGCCCCGCCCGCCCCCGCCGATCGCCTTGCCGCCCCGCACACGCCCCTTCGTGCCCTCGCCTTCGCCGACGACCGCGCCCGGGCCCGAGGCCGCGTTCGCGCCGTCAACGCGCCCGACGGCGCGTGCGGTGACGATGGCCGACGTCGCCGCGCGGCTCGGCGTGTCGAAGATGACGGTCTCGCGCGCGCTCGCGCGGGAGGAGCGCAGCCCGCGCCGCGACAGCGAGGCCTTGCGGCAGCGCGTCCTGCGCACCTGCCGCGAGATGGGCTACGTGATCGACCAGACGGCCCGCAGCTTCGCGACGCAGCGCTCCGGCATCGTCGCCGCGCTGATCCCGGTCCTCAACAACTCCAACTTCGCCGACACCGCGACCGGACTGACCGAGGCGCTCGAAGGACGCGGGCTGCAGCTCGTGCTCGGCTACACCAACTACGACCTCGCCACCGAAACGCGCCTGATCCGCGCGATGCTCTCGCGCCGGCCCGAGGCGATCGCGGTCACCGGCGGGCACCACACCGCGGCGGCGCGGCGTCTGCTCGAGTCCGCCGGCGTTCCGGTCGTCGAGACCTGGGACCGGATCGCCCGACCGATCGACCATGCGGTGGGGTTCTCGAACGCCCAGGCGGTCGGCGAACTGGTCCGGGCGCTCCACGCCCGTGGCTACCGGCGGCTCGCGTTCATGGGCGGCGAGCCGAAGAGCGACGCCCGCGGAGCGGATCGCCGGATGGGCTTCCAACGCGCGATGCGCGATCTCGGGCTGGACGCCGGCCGCGCGCTCGCCGTCGGGCATGCGCCGGTGTCGATGGCAGACGGTGCCCGGGGCGTGTCGATGCTGCTGCAGCGATGGCCGGACACCGAGGCGATCGTCTGCGTGTCCGACCACGTGGCGTTCGGTGCCCTGATGGAATGCCGCCGCCGGGGGTGGGCGGTACCGGAGCGGATCGCCGTGGCGGGATTCGGCGGCTTCGAGGTCAGCGCCGCGAGCCATCCGCGAATCACCACGGTGGCGGTCGACTGCGGCGGCATCGGGCGCGCCGCGGGCGAGCTGCTCGGACGGGCGATCGATGCGCAGCGCCGCGGCGAGCGCCTCGCGCCGGAGTCGATCGAGGTGCCCTACCGGATCGAGCTGCGCGAGAGCACCTGAGCGTCGACGGGCCCGCGCGGGCCGATCCGCTCAGGCGTGCCCGACCACCGCGTGCGGCACGTACGGCGCCTCCAGCGTCGCACATTCCTCGGCGCTCAGGCGCAGCGACAGCGCGGCCACCGCGTCGTCGAGATGCTCGAGCTTCGTGGCGCCGACGATCGGCGAGTGGACGCCGGGCTGCTGCAGCACCCAGGCCAGCGCGACCTGCGCACGCGGCACGCCGCGCGCCGCGGCCACCGCGGCCACCGCCTCGACCACCTTGCGATCCGCATCGCCCGTCTTCGCGTAGAGCGAGCGGCCGAACGCATCGGTCTCGGCCCGGGCGCTGCCCTGGTCCCAGTCGCGGGTCAGCCGGCCGCGCGCCATCGGGCTCCAGGGCATCACCGCGATGCCCTCGGCACGGCACAGCGGCAGCATCTCGCGCTCCTCCTCGCGGTACAGCAGGTTCACGTAGTTCTGCATCGACACGAAGCGCGTCCAGCCGTGCCGCTCGGCCAGGTGCAGCGCCCGCGCGAACTGCCAGGCGTACATCGACGAGGCGCCGATGTAGCGCGCCTTGCCGGCCTTGACCACGTCGTGCAGCGCCTCGAGCGTCTCCTCGAGCGGGGTGTGCGGATCGAAGCGGTGGATCTGGTAGAGGTCGACGTAGTCCGTGCCCAGCCGGCGCAGGCTGTGGTCGATCTCGGACAGGATCGCCTTGCGCGACAGGCCGGCGCCGTTGGGGCCCTTGTGCATGCGGCCGTGGACCTTGGTGGCGAGCACGATCTCGTCGCGCGGTGCGAAGTCCTTGAGCGCGCGCCCGACGATCTCCTCGCTGGTGCCGTCCGAGTAGACGTTGGCGGTGTCGAAGAAGTTGATGCCGAGGTCGAGCGCGCGCCGCAGGAACGGGCGGCTCTCGGCCTCGCCGAGCGACCAGGGATGCGGGCCGCGCTCGGGCACGCCGTAGCTCATGCAGCCCAGGCACAGGCGGGAGACTTCGAGGCCGCTGCGGCCGAAACGGGTGAATTCCATGGGGGTCTCCGGGGACGGTATTCGTTCAGCCGGCATCGCGCCGGGCGGTCCAGCGCCGCATCAGCGCATGCAGCACGATGAGGCCGGCCATGCAGCCGGTCGCCAGCAGGATCAGTCCGCGCGCGCGCTCGAACACCCGGTCGACGATCGGATCGACCGCGGCCCGCAGGCCGTCGGGCTTCGCCAGATCGCCGACGGGTCCGAGCGACGCGTCGATGCCGACGACCGCCTTGCCGATCGGGGTCAGCGTCTGCTCGATGCCGACCAGCCGGCGGTCGATCAGCTTCAGCTCGTGGGACAGATCGCCGACGCTGACGAGGGCGTCGGTGAGGGAGGGCGTGGGCCTGGCCGCGGACGCCGCGGCCTTCGGCGGATCGGATGACGACCAGGGCATCGCGGCCCCGGCGGGCGTCGGTGCCGCGACCCATGGGATCGCGAAGGCAGTCACGACCGCCAGCAGCACAGCCGCCCTCTTTCCTCGTCGAGCGCTCGCCCGCATGTCCTTGCCTCCGTCGTCGAGCCGCCGCGCGGCGTCTGCACTCTATCGGCGCGCGTGCGTCCGGTCCATCGGACCGACCACTTCGGCGGGACCGGATCGGACACGTGCCGGTACCGGCGGCCCGGGCGCCGGCTCAGCCTTCGGCGGGACGCACGGCGAGCAGGCCGGCGATCGCGCTGCCGGGCAGTGCCGGCCGCACCGCGCCCGCGATGTCGCCCGCGGCGAGCTCGCGGGCCGCATCGGCCAGGCCGGCCATCGCGCGGCGGTAGAGCGCGCCGCCCAGGCTCACGCGCCTGACGCCGCACGCGAGCAGCTCGGCGAGCGGCACCGGGCCCGAAGCCGGGCCGATCAGCACGTTGACCGGCCGGGGCGCGACGGCGCGGATCACCGCGCGGACCGCGTCGAGGTCGGGCAGCGCGGGCGCGTAGAGCACATCGGCGCCCGCCTCGGCGAAGGCGACCAGCCGGCGGATCGTGTCGTCGAGGTCCGGCCGGCCGTGCAGGAAGTTGTCGGTGCGCGCGGTGAGCAGGATCCGCCCGCGCGCCGCGCGGGCCGCCGCGCGGACGCGCGCCACCGCGTGGTCGAACTCGTGGATCGGCGGGTCGGTGCGCGCGGTGGTGTCCTCGATGCCCAGCCCGGCGAGGCCTGCCGCGATCGCCGCCTCGACGGTGTCGACGCAGTCCTGGGGATCCGGGCCGTAGCCGTCCTCGAGGTCGCCGTTGACGGGAAGATCCGCGACCTCGGCGAGCAGCGTGCCGTTGGCGAGCGCCTCGTCGCGGCTGACCGCCGCGCGGCCGTCGAGCCGGCCCGCGGCGAACGCGATGGCCAGCGAGCTGCTGCCGAGCGCGAGGAAGCCGGCCTGGCGCAGCAGCACGGCCGAGGCGCCGTCCCAGGCGTTCGGCATCACGAAGCCCCCGGGAGCCTCGTGCAGGGCCTTGAACCGTTCGTAGGCTTCGGGCTGTCTCATCGCGTCCTCGACGGGTCGTTGCAGCCGGCTCGCGCGGCGGTGCCGGGACGATGCGGCGGTGCCGACACCGCGCTCCGTCCGCGTGTCCGGATCATACGGGTGCCCGGCGGGCGCCCGCGCCCAATGCGAGCAGCCCGGCGCCCAGCAGCCATGCCAGGGCGGCAGGCCCCGGCACCGGTGTCAGCACGATGTTGAAGCGGTAGTCGAACGAACCGGAGCCGAGCTCCTGGAACCAGAACGTGTAGTCGCCCGCTGCCAGCGGCCGCTCGAAGCCGCTCGAGCCGAACGACGGCGCCGCCATGTCGTCGAGGATGTCGGTGGTCCGGTCTTCGAGACGATAGACCTTGTAGCCGAGCAGGCCCAGCGCAGTCGAGGCGTCGGACGCGACCGGCATGGTATCGCCGGCGGCCAGACCGACGAAGGAGCCGCCACCACCGACCGTCGTCTGCGTGCCCACCCGCAGTTCAGACATCCGGTAGCCGGCCGGCACGTTCACCCACAGGTAATCCAGGTCGACCACGCCGCCGTTGCGGCCGACGGTTCCGGAGACGACGTTCGACCCCGGCACGGCGCCGCCGGGCTGGAAGTCGAGCTGCAGGAAGGTCGGTGCGAGCCGGTCGGCGGACAGCTCGCCATTCAGCGCCTCGGAGAACGACGCACCGGTGGCGAGCCCGGAGCCGAGCGCGAGGGCGACGGCACATGCGGGACGGGCCGCGGACGAGAGCAGGAAGCGAGAACGCGGGACGGCGTGCATGACAACGGCCTCCGTACGATGAAAGCCCAAGTCTGCCAGCCGATCGTGACAGTTCGCGGCAGCGCGTGTCTCAGAACGCCTGAAGGCCGAAAGCACGGACGGTCGGCGCCGGACCGCCCCCACCGCCCCGATCCTCCGCGCACAGTCCCGCGACCGCCAGGCCGAGCGGCGGGATCCGCAGCGGGCGGCACCGGCCTTCGCGCGCGATGCGTCGGCGGCGCCCTCGCCGAACTGCGCCCCGCAAGAGAGGATCCGGTCCATCGCAGCGACGAGGCAGAGACACCCGGTGTCGCCGGCGAGTCGTCGGGAGGCTCCCGGACGGGTGTTACTCTCGGTCAAAGCGATCCATGCAGGCTTCGCTCCCCGCCGACCGGCGGCAGCCGCGGATCGCGTCGAACCCCTCGTACGGAACACAATGGAAAAGCTACTGGCCAGTGTCGGATCGCTGCTCTACGGCATGCGGTTCACCATGCTCTTCTTCTACGTGGGGCTGGTGCTGATCATCCTGGGGATCCTCGGCAAGTTCGTGCTCGAGACCTACAAGCTGATGGTCACCCTGCTGTTCGGAAACCTCGAGAAGATCGATCTGATCATCAAGGTCCTCGAACTGGTGGACATGACGATGGTCGCGCAGCTGGTCTGGGTGGTGGCGCTGGCGGGTGTGTCGCTCTTCGTCACGACCGGGCACTTCGATTCGAAGGACATGAAGAAGCCCGACTGGCTGGACCATGTCAACACCTACAACCTCAAGCTGAAGCTCGCCTTCGCGATCATCTCCATCTCGGGTGTCCACGCCCTGAAGACTTATCTGAGCGGCGAACTGAGCCTGGAGAACATCCAGATCGTCACCATGGTGGCGGTGATCCACTTCACGTTCGTGCTGTCGGCGATCGGCATCTCGTTCGCCGAGCGGCTCACACGGGAGCATCCGTGAGTCGAGCCCGGTGACCCGCGTCCTGCGGGATCGTCGCTCCGACGATCGACCGGTATGATCCGGGCACTCCGTCGGGCCCGCCTCGCGACGGCCCCGTTGGCTCCATGCATTACGACCTGACCGATCTGCGCCTGTTCCTGAACGTCGGCGAGACGCTGAACCTCACGCGCGCGGCCGAGCGCAGCTTCCTGTCTCCTTCGGCGGCAAGCATGCGCATCAAGCAGCTCGAGGAGGCGTTCCGAACGC
>JAIYAG010000303.1 GCA_027489195.1 Burkholderiales bacterium
GCGCGGGCAGCGGGGAGGGCGGTCGGCCGGCCGGACGGCGCGGCGGCCGTCGTGCCGAGGGCTGCGACGGAGCGGGTCGACGGACCCGGATCAAGCTGGAGCATGGGGCTGACCTGGAAAGGAGGCGGAGCAGGGACGCAGCGAGGCAGTCGGCGCTCGCTCGCACGGGCCGGCCCGTGGGGGGGCGGCCCGGTCGGCATGCGCTCCGGGTGCGGCTCGTGAGGGGCTCGTGAAAGCGTCCGGCCGCGAATTCCATTCTAGCTGCACCGCCGCAAGCCCGCGCGGTGAAGCTGGAGGCCGGGCCGATTGCGGTACCCTTGCCGCAGGCCCGCCACGACGGGTCCGGATGGAGACATGTTCGACCGACATTTCCGACATTGGCCGCCGGGCACGCCCCGAAGCCTCTCGATACCGGCCACCACGCTGAGCTTCAACCTCCGGGTCAGCGCCGCGCGCTTCCCGGACAAGACCGCGCTCTTCTACTACGGCCGCCGGATCCCGTACGCGACGCTCGAGCGCGAGGTCGATCGGCTCGCCGGCTGGCTGCAGCGGGTCGCGGGCGTGCGGCGCGGCGACCGGGTCGTGCTCGACGTGCAGAACAGCCCGCAGTTCGTGATCGGCTACTACGCCATCCTGCGGGCCGACGCCGCGGTCGTGCCGGTCAACCCGATGCTGCGCACCGACGAGCTGCGCTACCTGTGCGAGGACAGCGGCGCGCGCGTCGCGATCCTCGGCCAGGAGCTGCTCGAGGCCTGGCGCCCGCTGCTCGGCGTCGCGGTCGACCACGCCATCGTCGGCGCCTACTCGGACTACCTCCCGGCGACGCCCGAGCCCGCGCTCGCCGATATCGTGCTGCCCGATGCGGTCGTCGCCGCGCGCCGCCCGATCGGCGTGGCGGACGCGGCCGCGGGGGCCGCCGCCTGGTCGGACGCGCTCGCCGCCGGCCACGCGCCCGCACCGCAGCAGGCCGGTCCCGACGACCTCGCCGTGCTGCCCTACACCTCGGGCACCACCGGCCATCCGAAGGGCTGCATCCACACCCACCGGACGGTGATGAGCACCACGGTGATCGGCGCCGCCTGGTCGGGTGCCTCGCCCGACCTGGTGCAGCTCGCGGTGCTGCCGATGTTCCACGTGACCGGCATGCAGGGCGGCATGAACGCGCCGATCTTCCAGGGCGTGAGCATCGTGCTGATGTCGCGCTGGGACCGCGAGGCCTGCGTGCGGCTGATCGAGCACTGCCGGATCACGAACATCACCGGCATCACCGCGATGATCGTCGACCTGCTGAACACCCCCGGGCTGGAGTCGCGCGACCTGTCTTCGCTGATGCGCATCGGCGGCGGCGGTGCCGCCATGCCCGATGCGGTCGCGCAGCGCCTCGAGCGGCTGATCGGCCTGCCGTTCATCGAGGGCTACGGCCTGACCGAGACGATCGCGCGGACGCACACCAATCCGATGCACCGCCCGAAGCGCCAGTGCGCGGGCATCCCGGTCTTCAACACCGACGCGCGCGTGCTCGACGTCGAGACCGGCGCCGAATGCGGGCCGGGCGGCACCGGCGAGATCGTGGTCAGCGGCCCGCAGGTCTTCCGGGGCTACTGGAACAATCCCGACGCCGATGCGTCGGTGTTCCTCGATCTCGACGGCAAGCGCTTCTTTCGCACCGGCGACCTCGGGCACTACGACGAGGACGGCTACTTCTTCATCACCGATCGACTCAAGCGGATGATCAACGCGTCCGGCTTCAAGGTCTGGCCGGCGGAGGTCGAGGCGATGCTGTTCGCCCATCCCGACGTGTCCGAGGCCTGCGTGATCGCCAGCCGCGACGACAAGCGCGGCGAGACGGTGAAGGCGGTGATCGTGCCGCGCCCGCATGCCCGCGACCGCGTCGCGACCGAGGGCGGCGCGGCCGCGTTCGCCGAAGAGATCGTCGTGTGGTCGCGCGAGAAGATGGCCGCCTACAAGGTGCCGCGGCGCGTCGAGTTCGTGGAGTCGCTGCCGAAGACCGGCACCGGCAAGGTATTCTGGAGAACGCTGCAGGAGGCAGAGGACAAGAAATGGACCTGAACTATTCGACCGAAGAAGCGGCTTTCCGCGACGAAGTGCGCGGCTGGCTCAAGGACAACCTGCCCGAGGACCTGCGCCGCAAGACGGCCGCCGGCGACCACCTCGACAAGGACGATCTGCTGCGCTGGCACAAGATCCTGGCCAAGAAGGGCTGGGTCGCGCCGGCCTGGCCCGAGGAATGGGGCGGCCCGGGCTGGAACGTCACCCAGCGCTACATCTTCGAGGAGGAGTGCGGCCTGGCCGGCACGCCGCCGATCGTCGCCTTCGGCGTCACGATGTGCGCGCAGGTGCTGCTGAAGTTCGGTTCCCCCGAACAGAAGCAGCGCCACCTGCCGGGCATCTACAACGGCGACGTGTTCTGGGTCCAGGGCTACTCCGAGCCGGGCTCGGGCTCGGACCTCGCGTCGCTCAAGACGCGTGCCGACCGCCGCGGCGACACCTACGTCGTCAACGGCCAGAAGATCTGGACCACGCTCGGCCAGTACGGCGGCTGGATCTTCTGCCTGGTGCGCACCGACTTCGAGTCGAAGATCCGCCAGGAAGGCATCAGCTTCCTGCTGATCGACATGAAGACGCCGGGCATCACCGTGAGCCCGCTGATCCTGATGGATGGCGGCCACGAGGTGAACGAGGTGTTCTTCGACAACGTCGAGGTCCCGGCCGAGAACCTCGTGCACGAGGAAGGCAAGGGCTGGACGGTGGCCAAGTACCTGCTCGGTCACGAGCGGCTCAACACCGGGCGCATCGGCGGCTCCAAGCGCGAGCTGGTGCGGCTCAAGGCCTTCGCGGCCGAGCAGACCGACGGCCACGGCCGCCGCCTGATCGACGATCCGCGCTTCCGCGACAAGCTCACGCGCGTCGAGGTCGAGCTGATGGCGCTCGAGATCACCAACCTGCGCTTCCTCGACGCGATGCGCGGCGGCAAGCCGCCGGGCGCCGACGTGTCGATGCTCAAGATCCGCGGCACCGAGATCCAGCAGGCGCTGACCGAGCTGATGATGCAGGCCGCCGGTCCGATGGCCGCGCCGTTCAAGCCGACCGGACCGCAGGCCGCCGTCGACTTCGACGACGCGCTCGCGCACCTCGCGCCGCGTTACGCCAACTACCGCAAGACCAGCATCTACGCCGGGTCCAACGAGATCCAGCGCAACATCATCGCCAAGGCGACCCTGGGGCTCTGACATGGACTTCGAACTCAGCGAAGAGCAGCGGCAACTGGCCGACTCGGTCGGGCGGTACCTCGCCGACCATTACGACTTCGAGAGCCGCAAGAAGATCATCCACTCCGACAGCGGCTCGAGCGACGCGGTGTGGACGCAGCTGGCCGAGCTCGGCGTGCTGTCGATCCCGTTCTCCGAGGCCGCCGGCGGCTTCGGCGGCGGCGCCATCGACATGATGAGCGCGATGCAGTCCATCGGGCAGGCGCTGGTCGTCGAGCCGGTGCTCGCCAGCGTGCTGGCGGGGCGCCTGATCGATCGCGCGGGCAGTGCCGCGCAGCGCTCGGAGATCCTGCCGCAGGTGGTCGACGGCAGCCGCCGGCTCGCCTTCGCGCACACCGAGGACGGCGGGCGCTACCGGCTGGACCACGTGTCCGCGACCGCCTCCAAGACCGGCGACGGCTGGGTGCTGAACGGCCTGAAGCGGGTCGTGCTCGGCGCGCCGCAGGCCGACCTGATGGTGGTGTCGGCCCGCACCTCGGGCTCGCCCGACGACGCGCACGGCATCTCGCTGTTCATCGTCGCGGCCAACGCCAAGGGCGTGACCACGACGCCGTACCGGAACATCGACAACCAGCGCGCGGCCGACGTGAAGCTCGACGGCGTGCAGGTGCGCGCCGATGCGCTGGTCGGTGCCGAGGGCGGGGCGCTGGCGACGATCGAGGAGGCGGTGGACTTCGCGACCGCGCTGCAGTGCGCCGAGGCGGTCGGAGCGATGCAGTTCGCCAACGACACGACGCTCGAGTACCTGAAGACGCGCAAGCAGTTCGGTGCGCCGATCGGCACCTTCCAGGTCCTGCAGCACCGGATGGTCGAGATGTTCGTCACCGTCGAGCAGGCCCGGTCGATGACCTACCTGGTGTGCTCGCGCGTGGACTCGGCCACCGACGCGACCGAGCGGGCGCGCATCGTGTCGGCGGCGAAGATCAAGATCGCCGATGCGTGCCGCCAGATCTCGCAGGAGTCGGTCCAGCTGCACGGCGGCATGGGCATGACCGAGGAGATGAAGGTCTCGCACACCTTCCGCCGCCTCACCATGATCGCCCAGCAGTTCGGCGACGCGGACCACCACCTGGACCGCTTCGCGGCCCTCGACCGGTAGACCCGCCTACGCTGTTTCACGGCCCGGTCCCGCCGAGAGGCGGGCCGGGCCGCTTCGTTTCCGGTCCGGTTCCGCCGCGGGGCGGCGCCGGGCCGCGTCGTTTCAGGGCCGTGCCGCAGCTTCGGCCTCGCGCCTGTCGCGGATCCAGTCGGGGCCGCAGCGCAGGCGGGCCGCGACCGGCGAGGCCGCATCGATCGCCCGCCAGAACGGGATGACCCGATCGAGCGGCGTGCCGTCCTGCAGGTCGTCCCAGGCGGCCTCGGCGACGATGCGCAGGAAGAGCGCGGTGGTCACCGGGCAGGTCGCGTCGGCATCGTGGGCGCGGGCGAGCGCGTCGCGCAGCGTGCGCACCTCGAGCGTGCCGCCCTCGGGAATGGCGAGGATGCGGGCGGCCAGCAGGCCCGGCGTCGGCACGAAGAGCGTGCGCCCGGCGGGCACGCCGGCGAAGGCAGCCTCGAGCACCACCCGGCGGGGGGCCGCGCCGTCGCGCAGGCGCGCGCGCCAGTCGGTCGGCGACGCGGGCGCGGCCCGGCCCGTGCGTACCGGCACGCGGTCCGGCGCGTCACCCTGCGGCGACGCCGCGGCGCCGCCCTCGGGCGGCAGGGGCAGGGTGGGCGGACGGGTCGGGGGACGCCGACCCGGCGGGTCACGGCGCACGGAACGAGGCCGCGATCATCGCGGCGCCGGCGAGCGCGACCACCACCAGCACCACCTGCCGGAACCGTGCCGCATCGAGCCCGAGGTAGACCCGCGAGCCGATCCACGAGGGCAGCAGCAGCGCCGGCACCACGACGGCGAGCCCGCCCAGCATGTCGAGGCGGACCGTGCCCGAGACGAGCATCGCCACGAGGGTCGCGCTGAGCGCGATGAGGTTGAAGTTCTGCACGACCGCGCGCTGCGCATCGCGCTCGAGGCC
>JAIYAG010000432.1 GCA_027489195.1 Burkholderiales bacterium
AGATTCTACGTACAGGCGCGCGCGCACCGGCGAGGCTGGCTGGTCGTCGGGGTGACGCTCGCCCTCGCGATCGGTCTGCACATCGCCGCGAAGATGGCTCCGGAGACCCTGGGCGGCGCGACGGTCTTCGCGCTGCCGCTCGCGCTGCTGTCCCTCGGCGTCATCGCGTTCCTGCTGCTCAACGTCGTCGAGCAGCTCGGCGAGGAACGCGGGATCGTGCGCCGACTCTCCGAGCTGCAGGGTCAGTACGGCGTGGCCGAGAGCCTCGCGGTCCTGGGCTCCTGGGTCTACGACATCGACGAGGAGCGCTACTACTGGAGCGACGGCACCTTCCGGGTGTTCGGCATCGACGCCACGCAGCCGCCCCCCAGCCCGAAGGCCTTCTTCATCTGCGTGCATCCGGACGACCAGGCCCGCTGGCAGTCGGCCCACCGTCGCGCGATCAAGCACGGCCGGGAGGTGCGCATCGAGTACCGGTACACCAAGCACGGCAGCGAGCAGGTCTGGGTCCGCAGCGTGGCGCGGGCCGAGACCGACAAGACCGGCCGCACCGTGCGGCTCGCCGGCATCGTGCAGGACATCACCACGATGCGCGCGATGGCCCAGCAGCTGGCCACCAGCGAAGCCAAGTTCCGCGACCTGACGCAGCTCTCGGCCGACTGGGTCTGGGAGACCGACGTCAAGCACCGGCTGAGCTTCCTGTCGGACAGCGCGTTCGCGGCCCTCGGCGGCGACTGGGTGAAGTCCGGCATCGGCAAGCGCCGCTGGGAGGTCAGGACCACCGACTTCCCGAAGGCCGACTGGGAACACCATCGCGCGGACCTCGTGGCGAACCGGCCGTTCGAGGCCTTCGAGTTCGGCCTGCTCGATCCGCAGGGCAACGTGCACCTGGTGTCGCTCGCGGGCCGGCCGATCTTCGACGACGGCGGGCACTTCCGCGGCTACCGGGGCGTGGGCCGCGAGGTCACCCGCGAGCGCCAGCAGCAGCTGCTGCTGCAGCTCGAGAGCGAGATGGCCTCGATCATGCGCGAGCAGACCGAGCCCGAGCGGGTGATCACCGCGCTGATCATCACGCTCTGCGGACTGATGGGCTGGTCGGGCGGCGCCCACCTCGTCCAGATCCCCGGCACGCGCGCGCTCACGGTGCGCGAGCGCTGGGGCTCGCCGACGCTCACCCGGATGCTCGCCGAGCTGCCCGCACAGCTCCCGATGAGCGCCGACGGGGTGGAGGGGCGCGCCTGGGCCACCGGCCAGGCGGTCTGGCTGCACGATCTCTCGAGCGAGCCCGAATTCGCCCAGCGCTATCAGACCGCGGCGCTCGGGCAGAACGCCGCGTTCATCGCGCCGATCATGGACGAGCAGCACAACGTGCTGTCGGCCCTGCTCTGCTTCGGCTCGGTCGGGTTCCGCGCCGACGCGCTGCTGCAGCAGCTCGCCGAGATCCTGTCGCGGACCATGTCGCTCTACCTGCAGCGCAAGTCGGCCGAGAAGCGGCTGATGCACGCGTCGCTGCACGACGCGCTCACCGGCCTGCCCAACCGCGTCTACCTGACCCATCAGCTCGAGGAGGCGCTCAAGCACGAGCGCGCCGCGGCGGTGCTGTACGTCGACCTCGACCGCTACAAGATCATCAACGACACGCTCGGCCACTCGGTCGGCGACCAGGTGCTGATCGAGGTGGCGCGCCGCTTCCGCGAATCCATCCGCCCGACCGACGTCGCCGGCCGGATCGGCGGCGACGAGTTCATCCTGCTGCTGCTCGACCTGAAGGACCGCGCCGAGATCGAGCGGCTCGCCCGCAAGGTGCTCGCCGCGATCGAGAAGCCCTTCGTGCTGATGAACCGCGCGTACTTCCTGTCCGCCTCCATCGGCGTCGCGGTCGCGCCGGACGACGGCCGCGACGCGCACCTGCTGATCAAGTGCGCCGACAGCGCGATGTACCGCGTGAAGTCCGAGGGCCGCAACGACGTCCGCTTCTTCGCGGGCGACCTCTCCGACGAGCGCAGCGACCAGCTGCAGCTCGGCGCCGAGTTCCCGCTGGCGCTGCAGCGCGGCGAGGTCGACCTGTACTACCAGCCGGTGCTGGCGGTCGGCGAGCGCCGCATCGTCGGCATCGAGGCCCTGATGCGCTGGCGGCATCCGGTGCGCGGACTGCTGCTGCCCGAGAAGTTCCTGCCCGCCGCCGAGCAGAGCAACCTCGTGCGCGAGATCGGCCTCTGGGCGATCCGGCGCGCGCTCGACGACCGGGTCGAGCTCGGCCTCGACAAGTTCGAGGAGGTGGCGATCTCGGTGAACATCTCGCCGCGCCAGCTCGCCGAGGACGGCTTCCTCGCCCAGCTCAACGCGCTGCTGACCGAGCGCAACGTGCCGCCCAGCCTGCTGCGGCTCGAGCTCACCGAGAACGCGCTGATCGACAACAGCGACAAGACGGTCGCGCTGCTCGCCGAACTGCGCCGGCTCGGCGTGAAGGTCATCATCGACAATTTCGGGACCGGCTACGCGTCGCTGTCGTACCTGAAGAACCTGCCGGTCGACGGCCTGAAGATCGACCGCACCTTCATCCGCGGCCTGCCCGAGGACCGCGGCAACGCGGCGATCATCCAGGCGATCACGACGCTCGCCGGCAAGCTGGGGCTGCAGGCGATGGCCGAAGGCGTGGAAACCGCGGCCGAGATGCGCGCGCTGCGCACCTTCGACTGCGACCGCATGCAGGGCTCGTTCATCTGCGACCCCCTGCCGCTGGCGCAGCTGCGCGACTTCCTCGACTCGCTGCCGCAGCTGCGGCAGATGCACCTGGTCAACACCGGGGCGCGGGGCCCCGCCGGTCCGGCCCTCTGACGGGCGCCGGCGTCCGCCGGACCGTGACAAATGTCGTCAACACGGGCTGGCGACTAGCGTTGAGAGGATATCCACCCCAGGAGCCGCCCCAGATGATCCGCCCCGCCCTCGCCGTCGTTCTCGCCGCCGCCGCGCTCGCCGGCTGCGCCACCACCCCGGCGCCGTACTACCCCGACGTGCGTCCTTCAGCCGACGGCGCGCACCGCACGATCCTCAGCATGGACCGCAAGGCCGGCGACTTCCAAGGCGCCTTCCGTCAGGCACGCGACTTCTGCGGCGACGTGCACGCCAAGCGCCCCGTGGTGGTGTCGGAAGTCAGCCGCTACGTCGGCACGATGGACGAGTCGACCTACAACGCGATGCGGACCGCGACCCAGGTCGCGATGGGCGTGGGCGGCGCGGTCGGCGTGTTCGCGAACAAGGAGCGCGCGAGCGACGCGGGCTTCGGCACCGCGGTCGCCGGCGGCATCGGGCATCAGATCATGAGCCCGGGCTACGAGTACACGCTGTCCTTCCGCTGCGAGTGAGTCTCGGCGTCCCGCGACCCGCGCGACGCGGGTCGCAGGGGCTGGCGGTCAGACGTACCCGAGCCCCATCGCGTCCTTGACGTCGCGCATCGTCTCCGCGGCGACGGCCCGGGCGCGCTCGCAGCCGGCGTCCATGATGTCGCGCACGCGGCGAGGCTCCTCGACGTAGGGCCGGGCGCGCTCGATGAACACCGTCTGCTCGGCGACGATCGCGTCGATCACCGGCTGCTTGCAGTCGAGGCAGCCGATGCCGGCGGTGGTGCAGCCCTGCCGCGCCCAGGCCTTGACCTCGGCGTTCGAGTACACCTGGTGCAGCTGCCACACCGGGCAGTTGTCCGGGTTGCCCGGGTCGGTGCGGCGCACGCGCGCCGGATCCGTCGGCATCTGGCGCAGCTTCTTGGTGACCGACGCCGGGTCCTCGCGCATCGCCACCGCATTGCCGTAGCTCTTCGACATCTTCGCGCCGTCCAGGCCCGGCACCTTCGAGGTCTCGGTCAGCAGCGCCTGCGGCTCGACCAGGATCCGGCGGCGACCGCCCTCGAGCCAGCCCAGCAGCCGCGCGCGGTCATCGTCCGACAGGCTCTGTGTGCCGGCGACGAGCGAGCGCGCGCCCTCGAGCGCGGCGGCCTCGCCGTTCTGCTGGTAGCGCACGCGGTAGTCCTCGTAGGCCTGGCCGCGCTTGCCGCCGAGCTTCTTGAGCGCCGCGGCGGCCTTGTCCTCGAACCCCGCCTCGCGGCCGAACAGGTGATTGAAGCGGCGGGCGACCTCGCGGGTGAGCTCGACGTGCGGCACCTGGTCCTCGCCGACCGGCACCCACTGGGCGCGGTACATGAGGATGTCGGCGGCCTGCAGCAGCGGGTAGCCGAGGAAGCCGTAGGTCGTCAGGTCCTTCTCGGTCAGCTTCTCCTGCTGGTCCTTGTAGGTCGGCACGCGCTCGAGCCAGCCGAGCGGCGTCATCATCGACAGCGCGAGATGGAGTTCGGCGTGCTGCGGCAGCCGCGACTGGATGAAGAGGACCGCCTTGGCCGGATCGACGCCGGCGGCGAGCCAGTCGATCACCATCTCCCAGACGTTGTTGCCGATGACCTCGGGCGAGTCGTAGTGGGTGGTGAGCGCGTGCCAGTCAGCGACGAAGAAGAAGCAGTCGTGCTCCTCCTGGAGCCTGACCCAGTTCTTGAGCGCACCGTGGTAGTGGCCGAGGTGCAGTGCGCCGGTGGGGCGCATGCCGGAGAGGACGCGGTCGGATGCCATGGCGCGCGATTGTAGCAGCGGCCCCCTCGCGGCCCCGGCGCGAGGGCGCTGCGCGCGCGCCCGGCTCAGGTCCCGGTCATGCGGTCGATCGGGCCGCGCCCGGCCCGCACCACCAGCGGCTCGTCGCCGGTCATGTCGATGACCGTGGTCGGCTCGAAGCCCTGGCTGCCGGCGTCGAGGACGACGTCCACGCGCTTGGCGAGGCGCTTCATCGCGTCGTCCGGATCGGTGATCGGCTCGTCGTCGCCGGGCAGGATCAGGCTGGTGGCGAGCACCGGCGCGCCGTGCTCGGCGAGCAGCTGCAGCACCACCGGATGATCGGGCACGCGCAGCCCCACCGTCTTGCGCGACGGATGCCACAGGCGCCGCGGCACCTCCTTGGTGGCCGGCAGCACGAAGGTGTAGGCGCCCGGCGTCCAGTCGCGCAGGAAGCGGTACTGGCGGTTGTCGAGCTGCGCGTAGGTCGACACCTCCTTGAGGTCGCTGCACACGAGCGTCAGCAGGTGCTTGTCGTCGAGGTTGCGCAGCGCGCGCAGGCGGTCGACCGCCTCCTTGTCGTCGAGGCGGCAGGCGAGCACGTAGCAGGCGTCGGTGGGCATGACGACCAGGCCGCCCTCGCCCAGGATCGTCGCGGCCTGGCGGATCAGCCGGGGCTGCGGATGCGTCGGATGGAGCTCGAAGCGCTGGGTCACCGACGCTCCAGCGCCTGCGCCTCGGGCCAGTCCTGCCAGACCGGCCGCAGCTGCCGGTTGAGCGGCGGCAGCGAGCCGAGGTCGTGCCGGCTCTCGCCGGGACCGTGGAAGTCGGAGCCGCGCGAGGCGGCGAGCCCGTAGCGCTGCGCGACCGCCGCCCATTCGGCGTACTGGTCGGGGGTGTGGCTGCCGCTCACCACCTCGATCGCGGCGCCACCGGCATCGCGGAACTCCCCGAGCATCTGGTCCATGCACAGGTCGGAGAGGCGGTAGCGGCCCGGATGCGCCATGACGGCGGTGCCGCCGGCCGCACGGATCCAGGCGACGGCCTCGCCCAGCGTGGCCCAGCGGTGCGGCACGTAGCCGGGCTTGCCCTCGATCAGGAAGCGGCGGAACACCTCGCCGACGTCCTCGCAGGTGCCGGTCTCGACGATGTAGCGGGCGAAGTGGCTGCGCGAGATCAGCTCGGGGTTGCCCGCATAGCGCAGCGCCCCCTCGTAGGCGTCGGGGATGCCGGCCGCAGCGAGCTGGTCGGCGATCTCCTGGGCGCGGCCGTCGCGCCCGCTGCGGGTGCGCAGCAGGCCGGCGAGCAGGCCCGGGTCGCGGAAGTCGATGCGCAGGCCGACGACGTGGATGGTCTCGCCGCCCCAGGTGACCGAGACCTCCACGCCGGGCACGAACGGCAGCCCGAGCTGGGCGGCCCGGTCCTGCGCGGCGGCGAGCCCGCCGACCTCGTCGTGATCGGTGAGCGCGAGGATCTCGACGCCGTTGCGGTGCGCGCGCTCGACGATGGCCTCGGGCGTCAGGGTGCCGTCGGAGACGACCGAGTGGCAGTGCAGGTCCGCGTTGATGCGGTGCGGACCGCGGGCAAGGCTGGCAAGCCGATCAAGCATCGAAGAACTCCTCGATCAGCGACGCGACCCGGTCGGGCTGGTCGTGGTGAAGCATGTGGCCGGCCTGCTCGACGCGCGCGCGTTCCAGCTTCGGGATCGCGCGCAGCCGCTCGCGGTACTCGTCGGTCTCGACGAAGCTGTGCCACTTTCCGCGATCGCTCGCGGCCACCAGCAGCACCGGCGCCTCGATCCGGCGCCAGGTGGCGACGATCTCGTCGACGCGGTACAGGTAGGGGTTGACGAGCTTGTGCGCGGCGTCGCCGAGCAGCGCATAGCGGCCCGCATCGGTGCGCGCGGACCAGTGCCCGGCGAGCCACAGCGCCTTGTCCATCGGCAGGCGCGGATTGGTCTGCACGAGCCGTGCGGCCACCGCCGCGGGCGAGTCGTAGTCGCGCATGCGCGCCGGCGTCCTGAGCTCGTCGAGCCAGTCGCGCAGCCGGTCGGGCGCCTGCGTCGCATCGGCCGCGCGCATGCCGAAGCCCTCGAGGTTCACGAGCCGGCGCACCCGCCCGGGCCGCACGCCCGCGTAGATCGTGGCGACGTTGCCGCCCATGCTGTGGCCGACGAGGTCGACCGCAGCCTCGGGCAGCAGCGCGTCGAGCACGGCGTCGAGGTCGCCGAGGTAGTCGGGGAACCAGTAGCAGTCGGCGTTGACGGGGCCCGCGGTGAGCCCGAAGCCGCGCCAGTCGGGCGCGAACACGAGGCGCTCGCGCGCGAGGCAGTCGACGACGAACTGGAAGGAAGCCGACACGTCCATCCAGCCGTGCACCATGACCAGCGGCGGGGCCGCCGGATCGCCCCAGCAGCGGACGTGGTGCCGCAGGCCGCGTGCCTCGACGAAGGTCGAGCGCGCGGCATGTCGCGGTCGGTAGGGCTCGGTCATGTTCGGGGGTGCGCCAAGCCCTTGATTATACGGGCCGACGGCCCCGCGACCGAGGGCCGCCCCGCGCGCTTCGCCGGGATTCCGACGGGTGGACGCGCAGGGCGCGCGGCCGCGGCGCGGCGTTGCGCCGGCGCCGCGGCCGATCCGGGCCCGCGCAGGCCGGCGGTCAGGAGGCCAGCCGCAGGGGCACGAAGACCCGCGCGTCGTCGCGCTGGATGAGGAGCGCGACCTCGTCGCCCGCGGCACTCACCCGATCGCGCAGCTGCGCGACCGTGCTCACCGCCGTGCCGTTGACCGACAGGATCCGGTCGCCGGGCCGGATGCCGGCCTGTGCCGCGGGCCCGCCCGAGGCTTCGACCAGCAGGCCCGCCGGCTGCCCGGGACCGCCCTCCCCGGCACGCAGCTCGCGCACCGCGAGACCGAGCCGCGCCGCCGGCTGCGGGGCGCCCGGCGGCTGCGCGGCGCCGGCCGCCGCGACCTTCGCGGGCGTGAAGGTGCCGACGACGATCGGCAGCGTCTTCGCGCCCCGGTCGCGCAGCACCTCGAGCGAGGCCCGCTGGCCGGGCTTCATCTCGGCGACGCGCGCCGGCAGCTCGGCCGAGCGGTCGATCGGCCGCCCGTCGAGCGCGACGATCACGTCGCCGGTGCGCAGCCCCGCCGCGGCGGCCGGGCTGCCGGGCTCGACGGCGGTCACCAGCGCGCCGCGCGGCGTCTCCATGCCGAAGGCGCGCGCCAGCGACTGGTCCAGCTCCTGGATCGACACGCCGAAGCGGCCCCGCTCGACCCGGCCGGTGGTCACCAGCTGGCCCTGCACGCGCGTGGCGACGTCGATCGGGATCGCGAAGGACAGCCCCTGGAAGCCGCCGGTGCGCGAATAGATCTGCGAGTTGATGCCGATCACCTCGCCGCGCGCATCGAACAGCGGGCCGCCGGAGTTGCCCGGGTTCACCGCGACGTCGGTCTGCAGGAACGGCACGTAGGTGTCGTCGGGCAGGCTGCGCGACTTGGCGCTGACGATGCCGGCAGTCACCGTGTTCTCGAAGCCGTAGGGCGAACCGATCGCCAGCACCGGCTCGCCGACTCTCACCCGCGACGGGTCGCCGAGCCGGACGGTCGGCAGGTTGCGCGCCTCGATGCGCAGCACCGCGACGTCGGTCTGCGGATCGGCGCCGACCAGCTTCGCGCGGAACTCGCGCCGGTCGGTCAGCCGCACGACGATCTCCTCGGCGCCCTCGACGACGTGCGCGTTGGTGAGGATCAGCCCGTCGGCCGAGACGATGAAGCCCGAGCCGAGGCCGCGCGCCGCCGGGTTCTCGCCGCGCGGCGCCTGCGGGGCGCCGGGGGGGCCGAAGCGGCGCAGGAACTCGCGCACCGCGTCGTCGGCGGCCGGCTCGGCACCGGGGCCGCTGCGGGGGGCGCGGCCGGTGACCGAGACGTTGACCACCGCCGGGCCGTAGCGCTCGACGATGTCGGAGAAGTCGACGCTGCCGCGCGCGGACGGCGCGAGCACCGGCTGCGCGTACGGGACGGTGGGCGGGGCCTGCACGGCCGGGGTGGCCTGCGCGACGACGGCGGCCGGGGTCGGACGGGTGGCGGCGGCCGCGGCCGAGGCGCCGGGGGCGTAGTGGACGCCCACCGCGGCGAAGGCCGCGACGAGCGATGCGGCGAGCGCGCCGCGCGCGAACGGGAATCGGGTCATGACGGCTCCTGGTCAGTGTCGAGGCCGATGCGGCCCCGGTGACACGCAGGATCGCGCGCCAGACTTAAGGGCGAATTAAGGTAGACGCGGGGAAGACCACCTCGGCGCGCAGCCCGCCGCCCTCCCGGTTCGACAGGCTCGCGTGCGCACCATGACGCTCGGCGATCCGGCGCACGATCGCCAGCCCCAGTCCGCTGCCGATCCCGGTGGCCGCCTGCCCGCGCCGGAACCGCTCGAAGACCGCTTCGAGCTCGGCGGGCGGCAGTCCCGGTCCGCGGTCTTCGACCGCGAGCGTACCGTCGGCGCCGACGGACACGTCGACCGAGGTGCCGGGTGGCGCATGGCGCAGCGCGTTGTCGACGAGGTTGTCGAGCAGGATGCGCAGCGCATCGGCATCGCCGGTGACCGCGAGCGGCTCGTCGCGTGCGAGCCCGAGGTCCACGCCCCGGGCCTCGGCGGCCGCAGCTGCGTCGGCGACCGCCGCCCGCGCGACCGCGGCCAGGTCGACACGCTCGGGCGCGGGCGCGGGCCCGCCCGGCTCCTGGCGGGCGAGCGTCAGCAGCTGCTCGACCAGCCGGTTGGCGCGGCGCAGGCCGCGCCGCAGCTCGGCGAGCGCGGCGACGCGCGCGGCGCCGTCGTCGGCCCCCTCGGCCCGCTCGGCGAGCTGCGCCTGCAGCGTCAGCGCCGCCAGCGGCGTGCGCAGCGCATGCGCGGCGTCGGCGACGAAACCGCGCTGCGCATCGATCGCCTCGCCCAGCCGGCCGAGCAGGCCGTTGAGCGAGCGCACCAGCGGGCGCAGCTCGTCGTCCAGGCCGTCCTCGGCGAAGGGCGCGAGGGTGCCGGCGCCGCGCGCGCGGGCCTCGCCCGCGAGCCG
>JAIYAG010000413.1 GCA_027489195.1 Burkholderiales bacterium
CTCGCCGAACAGGAAGCCCTCGGCCGCGTCCTCCCTCAGCTCGATCTCGTAGACCGCGCCCAGCCCGCCGCGGTGCGTGCCGTCGCCGCCCGAGCCCGGGCGCAGCGCCCACTGCGTGAAGCGCACCGGATACGCGGCCTCGAGGATCTCCAGCGGCGGGATGGTCGCCATCGAGATCGGCGCGTTGCCGTGGTTCAGGCCGTCGCCGTCCGAATGCGCGCCGTGGCCGCCGCCGAAGAAGCTGAACATCACCCAGCGCTGGCCGCGGCGCGCCGCATCGCTGCGGTGGCCGGCGATCGACAGCGCGTTGATCGTGCCGTACGCATGGCCCACCGCGCGCGCGGGCTCGGCGAGCGCGGCGGCGCCGAACACCACGTCGATCATCCGCAGGATGGTCTCGGTGTAGCCGCCGACCGGGCGCGGACGGGTGGCCGAGATCACCAGTCCGTCGGGGATCACGATCTCCACCGCGTCGAGCACGCCGGCGTTGGCCGGCACGTCGGGGAACAGGTGCTTGAGCGCGACGTAGCAGGCCGCCACCGCGGTCGCCCGCGAGATGTTGACCGGGCCGGCGCAGGCGGGCGCCGAGCGCGAGAAGTCGAGCGTCATGCGGTCGCCGTCGACCGACAGGTCCAGCGCGATCGCGAGCGGTGCGTCGACGATGCCGTCGTTGTCCAGCACGTCGTCGAAGCGCCAGCGCCCGTCGGGCAGCGCCGCCACGTGCTCGCGCATCAGCCGCAGCGCGCGCACGCGCAGCAGGCGCATCGCCTCGAGCACCGTGTCGGCGCCGTGCTCGTCGAGCAGCGCCACCGTGCGCCGCGCGCCGAGCTCGAGCGCCGCGAGCTGGCCGGCGAGGTCGCCGCGCAGGCTGTCGGGCAGCCGCGTGTTGGCCTTGAGGATCGCCAGCACGTCGTCCTGCAGTTCGCCGCCGCGCAGGATGCGGACCGGCGGAATCTGCACCGCCTCCTGCCAGCACTCGGTGGCCGCCGGGTTGTAGTTGCCCGGCACCGCGCCGCCCACGTCGTGCCAGTGCGCGGCCGACGCGAGGTGGCAGACCAGGCGTCCGCGGTGGAACAGCGGGCGCACCAGCTTGAAGTCGTTGGCGTGGGTGCCGCCCTCGTACGGGTCGTTGAACAGCCAGACGTCGCCGTCGCGCAGGCCGCCGCGGGTGGCGGCGGTGGCGATGGCCGCGCGCACCGCGAAGGCCATCGCGCCGACGAACACCGGCAGGCCCGCCGTGCCCTGCACCAGGGTGTCGCCGGTGGCCGCGTCGTACAGGCCGTGGCAGGCGTCGTGGGCCTCGGCGATGATCGGGTTGAACGCGCTGCGATACAGCGTCGCGTCCATCTCGTCGGCGATCTGCTCGAGCCGGCCTTTCAGGACCGCGAGCGTGACCGGGTCGATGGTGGGCGTGGGGGTGGCGTCAGCCATCGGTGCGCTCCTGCGCGAGTCGGCGCTTCAGCTGCTCGAAGAGGCCGCCGGCGGCCACCATGTCGAGCAGGAAGTCTGGAATGGGTTCGCAGCGCAGCACGCCGCCGTCTTCGGCGGTGACCGTGCCCGCCGCGGCATCGAAGGCGATGCGCTCGCCGTCGCGCAGGCGCGGCGCGTCGGCGCAGGTCAGCGGCAGCAGACCGACGTTGAAGGCATTGCGCAGGTACAGCCCGCCGAAGGACGGCGCGATCACCGCGGCCACGCCCAGGTGGACCAGCACCGAGGCGGCCTGCTCGCGCGAGGAGCCGATGCCGAAGCCCGGCCCCGCGACGATCACGTCGCCCGGGCGCACGCCGGCGGCGAAGTCCGGGCGCAGCGCGCCGAGGCAGTGGCGCGCGGTCACCTCGATGCCGGACTTCATCGTGTGCCCGGGCGCGAGCTGGTCGGTGTCGACGTCGGCGGGCAGCGTCCAGACGCGGTGGCGCATCCCGGTCACGACAGCAGCTCGCGCGGGTCGGTGATCGCGCCGCGCAGCGCCGACGCGGCGACGGTGAACGGCGAGCCGAGGAAGACCTGCGCGTCGTCCGCGCCCATGCGGCCGCGAAAGTTGCGCGCGGTGCTGGAGATGACGGTGGACCCGGCCGGGATCTGCCCGCCGTAGCCGGCGCAGGCGCCGCAGCCGGTGGGCAGCAGCCGCGCGCCGGCCTCGCGCAGCACGCGCATCGTGCCGTCGCGCTCGGCGGCCGCGGCGTCGGCGAGGCTGGCGGGCGCGACCATCAGGTCCACGCCCGCGGCGATCCGCGCGCCGCGCAGCACGCGGGCTGCGGCCTGCAGGTCCTCGAGCTTGGCGCCGGTGCAGGCGCCGACGTAGGCGACCTGGATCGGCGTGCCCGCCGACTCGCCGACCGGCCGCGCGTTCGCCGGGCTGTGCGGCAGCGCCACCTGCGGCGCGAGCGCGGCGGCGTCGACGAGCTGCTCCTCGTCGATGCGCGCGCCCGCGTCGGTGTGCCACGGGCCGATGTCGACGCCGATCACGCCGTGCGCGGCGAGCCACGCGACGGTGACCGCGTCGGGCGCGACCAGCCCCACCTGCGCGCCCAGCTCGGCGGTCATGTTGCACAGGGTCATGCGCTCGGCCATCCCCATCGCGGCGACGCCGCTGCCGGCGAACTCCACCGCGCGGTAGCCGGCGCCGCTCATGCCCAGGCGCCCGATCAGCGCGAGCATCACGTCCTTGGCCGACACGCCCTCGGCGAGCCGCCCGTCCAGGCGCACGCGCAGCGTCTCGGGCACCCGCAGCCAGATGCGGCCGGTGACCGTCACGCCCAGCATCTCGGTGGCACCGATGCCGAACATGTACGCGCCGAATGCGCCGCCCGTGGGCGAGTGCGAGTCGCCGCCGACGCAGAACATCCCCGGGCGCAGGTGCCCCTGCTGCGGCAGCACCACGTGGCAGATGCCGATCGAGTCGTGCACGCGCGTCAGCCCCGCCTCGGCCGCCCAGTCGCGTGCGATCTTCACGATGCGGCGCGACTCGTCGTCCTGCTCGGGCACGTAGTGGTCCATCACCAGCACCAGCTTCGACGGATCGCGCACCCGCGTGCCCAGCGCCTCGAGCATCGGTGCGAGGCGGCGCGGACCGCTGGAGTCGTGGAACATCGCGAGGTCGACCTCGCAGTCGACGTACTCGCCGGGCCGCACGGTCTCGCGCCCCGCGGCGCGTGCGACCAGCTTCTCGGCGAGGGTGGCGGGTGCAGTGCCCATCACAGTCCCAGGTAGGCGCGGCGCAGCGCGTCGCTCGCCAGCAGCTCGGCCGGGCGGCCCTCGAAGCGCACCGCGCCGTTCTCCAGCACGTAGGCGCGGTCGGCGATCTCCAGCGACTGCGCGACGTTCTGCTCCACCAGCAGCACCGAGAGGCCGTCGCCGTGCAGCCGGCGGATCAGCGTGAAGAGCTCCTCCACCAGCAGCGGCGACAGCCCGAGCGAGGGCTCGTCGAGGATCAGCAGCCGCGGCTCGGCCATCAGTCCGCGGCCGATCGCCAGCATCTGCTGCTCGCCGCCGCTCATCGTGCCGGCCTTCTGCGCGAGCCGCTCGGCCAGACGCGGGAAGATCGCGAGCACGCGCTCGAGGTTGGCGGCGCGCCGCTCCCGGCCGCGTGCGAACGAGCCGAGCTCGAGGTTCTCGCGCACGTCGAGGTCGGGGAAGACCCGCCGGCCCTCGGGCACCTGGATCAGCCCCGCGCGCACCACGTCGCGGTAATGAGCGCCGCTCAGGTCGCGACCCTCGAAGGACACGCGGCCGGACCACGCGGGCACGATGCCGCAGACGGTGTTGTTGAGCGTGGACTTGCCGGCGCCGTTGCTGCCGAGCAGCGCCACCACCTCGCCCGCGGCCACTGTCAGGTCCACGCCGCGCAGCACCTCGGTGCGGCCGTAGCCGCCGCGCAGGCCGGCGATCTCGAGGAGGGCGGTCATGCCGCCGCTCCGGGCGGGCCGGGCGGGTCCGCAGCCGACGCAGCCGACGCAGCCGACCCGCCGCCCGGCCCCGCCCGCAGCCGCGCCGCGGTCCCGTGCCCCAGGTACGCCTCGACCACCGCCGGATCGGCGGTGACCTGCGCGGGTGTGCCCTGCGCGATCAGCCGCCCCTGCGCCAGCACCCACACATGGCCGGCGAGGTTCATCACCGCCTGCATCACATGCTCGATCATCAGCACGGTGACGCCGCCCGCCGCGATGTCACGCACCACCGGGATCATCTCGGCGATCTCCTGCGGGTTCAGCCCGGCGAGCACCTCGTCGAGCAGCAGCAGCTTGGGGCGTGTGGCGAGCGCGCGCGCGAGCTCGAGCCGCTTGCGCCCGGCGACGGTCAGCTCGGCGGCCGGCCGGTCGAGCTGCGTGCCCAGCCCCACCCGCTCGGCCACCGCGGTGGCCGCCGCCAGCGCGGCCGCGCGCCGGGGCTCGTGCAGGTGCGCGCCCACCGCGACGTTCTCGCGCACCGTCTGCGCGGCGAAGGGCTGCACGATCTGGAAGGTGCGCGTCATGCCGGCGCGCGCCGCCAGGTGGGGCGCTAGACCCGTCACGTCGCGGCCGTCGAAGCGCACCGTACCGCTGTCGGGCCGCAGGAAGCCCGACATCAGTGCGAACAGCGTCGTCTTGCCCGCGCCGTTGGGCCCGATCAGCGCGGTGAGCGTGCCGGGCGCCACCTCGAGGCTGACGTCCTGCACCGCGCGCAGGCCGCCGAAGGCGCGCGACACGCCCGACACGGACAACAGCGGCGCCAGCAGCGGCTCAGCCATCGCGGCGCTCCGGGGCGATGCCGGTGGCCGCATCGCGCCGTCCGCCGAAGAGGTCCCGCACCGAGCGGCCGGCGCCCGACAGCCCGCGCGGCAGGAAGGTCACGATCAGCACCAGCACCGTGCCGTAGATCACCATGTTCAGCCCGGGGAGCTGGCCGAACAGGTTGCGCGTCGTCTCCGCCAGCAGGTGCAGCGCCAGCGCGCCCAGCACCGGCCCCCACAGCGCGCCCATGCCGCCGACGATCGCCGCCACCAGCGCCTCGACCGAGGTCGCCGGCCCGAACGCGATGCCCGGGTCGATGTACTGGAACACCTGCACGTAGAACGCGCCGCCCGCGCCCATCAGCGCGCCCGACAGCACGATGGCGCCGAGCTTGATGCCGAACGGGTCCACGCCGACCGCGCGCGCCGCGTCCTCGTTGTCGCGCACCGCCTGCAGCCGCGCGCCGAAGCGCGAGTGGCGCAGCCACGCGGTGACCGCGAGCGCGACGACCACGAAGCCCAGCGCCAGCAGCAGGTAGCCGCGGCGCGAGCCGAACTGCATGTTGGCCGCCGACTCGCGCAGCGGCACCATCAGGCCCACGCCGCCGCCGGTGAAGTCGACCGACACCGCGAGGATGCGGAACACCTCGGCGAAGGCGAGCGTGACCAGCGCGAAGTACGAGCCGCGCAGCCCGTAGCGGAAGGTCAGCGCACCGACCAGCGCGCCCACGAGCGCTGCCGCGGCCACCGCCAGCGCCAGCGCCAGCCACGCGTTCAGGCCGAAGCTGAGCTGCGCGATCGCCTGCACGTAGGCCCCGGTGCCGAAGAAGAGCGCGTGGCCGAACGAGAACTGCCCGCCGAAGCCGCCGAGCACGTTCCAGGCCTGCGCCAGCAGCGCCGCGTACAGCGTCATCGTGAGGAAGGTCAGCGCCACGCCCGAGTCGGTGCTGAAGGCCAGACCCAGCACGGCGAGCCCGAAGGCGAGGATGGCGGCGGCGTCGCGCATCTCAGGCCCGCGCCCCGAACAGGCCCTGCGACCGGAACAGCAGCACCGCGATGAAGATCGCGAAGATGCCGATCTGCCCGAGCGACTCGCCGAGGAACAGGCCCCCGAGCGACTCGACCACGCCGATCAGCAGCCCGCCCACCAGCGCGCCCGCGAAGCTGCCCATGCCGCCCAGCACGACGATGGTGAAGGCGACCAGCACGAAGCCGCCGCCGACCTGAGGGTTCACGTAGTACGCCGGCAGCAGGAAACACGCCGCCGCCCCGAGACAGGCCAGCCCGATGCCGAAGCTCATCGCATAGACATGGTCGACGTCGATGCCCATGAGCTTGGCGCCCTGCTTCTCCTTGGCCACCGCGCGGATCGCCCGGCCGAGGTCGGTGCGCTGCACGGTCCACAGCAGCACGGCCGAGGCGACCAGCGCGCCCGCGAAGGCGATCAGCTTGGGCAGCGCGATCATCGCCGGGCCGATCGCCACCGTCGTCAGCGTGTACGGCGTGTCGATGGTGCGGGTGTCCGACTTGAACGCCATCAGCGCGAGGTTCTCCATCACGATCGACAGGCCGAGCGTCACCAGCAGGATGTTCTCGTCCTTGCCGTGGCTGGCGCGGTTGATGACGACGCGCTGCAGCAGGTAGCCGAGCGCGAACATGCCGGGCACGACGATCGGCAGCGCCGGGTACGGGTCGATGCCGAAGTGCGTCTTCAGCATCCAGACCGCATAGAGCGCCACCATCAGCGCCGCGCCGTGCGCGAAGTTGACGATGTGCAGCACCCCGTAGATCAGCGTCAGCCCGAGCGCGACCAGCGCGTAGACCGCGCCGGTCGTCAGGCCGTTGAGCACCGACGGGAAGAGGACGTCGAACGAGAGCACGGCGCGCCGCGGTCCTCAGGCCTTGAGCGGGAACACCGGCTCGGCCTCGCGGTAGTCGCGCGGGATGATCACGCGGATGTCGCCCTTGATCACCTGCGTCATCAGCGGCTGCGCGCCCTGGTTCTGGCCGTCGACGAACTTGGTCGGACCGTAGGGCATGATGTGGTCCGAGAAGGTGCTCGAGGCCAGCGCATCGATGATCGCCGCCCGGTCGGTGGACTTCGCGCGGTCGATCGCGTCGGCAAGCAGGCGCATGGCGGTGTAGGCCATGAACACCTCGTAGCTGAAGAACAGGCCCTTGGCCTCGACCCGCTTCCTCAGCTCCAGGCTGCGCTTGTCGCGCGGGTTGAACCAGTGGTTGCAGTCGATGATGCCGTTCGAGGCGTCCGGGAACTCCTTGAGGAACTTGTAGCTCGAGGCCGCCCCGCCCAGCACCGAGTAGATCGCCTTGGGCTGCACCTTCTGCTGCTGCATCGTGCGCACCAGCAGCGCGTACTCGTTGTAGTAGTTGGCCGGGATCACGATGTCCGGGTTCACCGACTTCATCCGCAGCACGATGTTGTTGAAGTCGCGGGTGGGGTTCGCGTGCTTGACCACCTCCTTGACCTCGTAGCCGTAGCCGGGCAGCTCGCGCGACAGCAGGTTGGCGGTGCCGGTGCCGAACAGCGACTCCTCGTGGATGATCATCACCGTCTTCGCGGGCTTGCCCGCGGCGGTGTTGAGCACGTGCAGGTTGGCGACCGCGACCTGCGCGCAGGTGCGGTAGCCGGGGCCGAAGCGGAAGGTGTTCTTCAGCCCGCGCTCGACGATCTGGTCGGCCACGCCGACGTCGACCACGTGCGGCAGGCCGTGGCGGGCCGCGGCCTGCGTGGTCGCCAGGCAGATCGCCGACGCGAACGCGCCCACCACCGCCGAGACGCCCGCCTCGTTCATCTTCTCGACCTCGGCGGCGCCCGCCTGCGGCGTGGACTGCGCGTCGCCGAGCAGGGCCTCGAGCTTGGCGCCGCCGAGCGACCTGATGCCGCCGGCCTTGTTGACGTCCTCGAGCGCCATCAGCGCACCCTCGCGGCACTGCTGGCCCGAGTAGGCGAGCGCCCCGGTGACCGGGTGCAGCACGCCGATCTTGACCGTGCGCGGCTGTGCACCGCCCACCAGCGGGAAGGCGGTGGCGGATCCGGCGACGGCCGACTGCTTCAGGAACCTGCGACGCGTGCTCATCTGTGCTCCTCGTGCGGCGCCCGGCTCGTGCGGGCGGGTTGACGGACCGGCCGCGCCCCGGGGGCGGGCAACGGCGATTCCTTGCTGACCCAGACCCGCGCATCGACCCCGCCGATGCGCGAGAGTTCCATCTCGTACCGGTAGCGGTCCGGCCGGTACAGCCCGTGCAGCCACTGCACCGGGCGCTCGTCGGCATCGAGCACCAGGCGGTTGACCGCGAGCAGCGCCGAGCCGACCGCGACATCCAGGTGCGTGGCCACGGCGGCATCGGCCAGCCGCGCGCTGATCGTCTGCGTGGCGCGCCCGATCCGCACGCCGGCCTGCTCGAGCAGCACCAGGATGGGCGTGCGCGCGAGCTCGCGTCGGCCGAAGCGCGCGCCCAGGCGCGCCGGCACCCAGGTGGTGATGTGCGAGATCGGGCCGTCGCGGGTGGCGCGCACCCGCACCGCCTTCTGCACCGCGGCGCCCGAACCCAGATTCAGCGCACGCGCCACCGCCTCGGGCGCGGCGAGCGTCTCGCAGGTCACGACCCGGACCGAAGTCCGCCGGCCCATGGTCACGATGTTCTCGAGCAGGCCCTCGAGCGGCACGGCGGGCGCATCGTCTTCGTCGGCGCGGCGCACGGGCACCGTGCCGCGCCCGGGCGTGCGCTCGATCAGCCCCTCGGCGGCCAGCGACTCGAGCGCGCGGCGCACCGTGACCCGGGCCACGCCGAAGTCGGCGGCCAGGCGCGGCTCGCTCGGCAGCCCCTCGGCCCAGTGGCCCTCCATGAGCTGCTCGCGCAGCACCAGGTAGACCTGGTGGTACTTGGGCAAAGGGAGCGAAACGGGAAGATCGCGGACCATGGGCACGGACGGTAGGTGTGCACCGCTTGTCCTGTCAATGGAACAAAGTCGGCGTGGCGGGTCTTTGTGCGGCGCCGAACCCGACCCGTCGAATTGCCCCGCCCCCCGCGGCGCTGGTAGCCTGCGGACGGGGCCCGCCCGGACCCTTCCCGCTCGCTCCACCGCCCGCGCGCCCCGCGCTGCGGGCCGGTGCCGTCAAGGTGCACAGACCGCATGTTCGACACGATCCTGATCGCCAACCGCGGCGAGATCGCCTGCCGCGTCGCCGCCACCGCGCGCCGGCTCGGCGTGCGCACCGTCGCCGTCTACTCCGATGCCGACGCCGACGCCCGCCACGTGCGCGCCTGCGACGAGGCGTACCGGCTCGGGCCGGCCCCGGCGCGCGAGTCGTACCTGCGCGGCGACGCGATCCTGGAGATCGCCAAGCGCTGCGGCGCGCAGGCGATCCATGCCGGCTACGGCTTCCTGTCCGAGACC
>JAIYAG010000445.1 GCA_027489195.1 Burkholderiales bacterium
GGTCTGCGGTCGGCGATGGACGTCAAGCAATGAGCGCGGACACGAGTGCCGTCCCGGGTGCCGGGACGGGCGCCGACAAGGCGCCGACGCCCAACAAGGCGCTGATCGAGGTGCGGGGCCTGGTGAAGCATTTCCCGCTCAAGGGCAAGAAGGCCGACGACGGGCGGGCGGCGGTGGTGCGCGCCGTCGACGGCATCGACTTCATGGTCTACCAGGGCGAGACGCTCGGCGTGGTCGGCGAGTCGGGCTGCGGCAAGAGCACCGCCGCACGGCTGCTGATGCGGCTGCTCGACCCGACCGCCGGCGAGATCATCTTCGACGGGAAGGCCGTCGGCGGCCGCGAGCTGCCGCTCAAGGAGTACCGCCGGCAGGTCCAGATGGTGTTCCAGGACAGCTATTCGTCGCTGAACCCGCGGATGACGATCGAGGACTCGATCGCGTTCGGCCCGCGGGTGCACGGCGTGGGCGCACGCGAGTCGGTCGAGCGGGCCCGCGACCTGCTGTCGCGGGTCGGCCTCGAGCCGCGCCGCTTCGCCGAGCGCTATCCGCACGAGCTCTCCGGCGGGCAGCGCCAGCGGGTGAACATCGCCCGCGCGCTCGCGCTGCAGCCGCGGGTGGTGATCCTCGACGAGTCGACCTCGGCGCTCGACAAGTCGGTCGAGGCGCAGGTGCTGAACCTGCTGCTCGACCTCAAGGAGGCCTTCGGGCTGACCTACGTGTTCATCGGCCACGACCTGCACGTGGTGCGCTACGTGTCGGACCGGGTGATGGTCATGTACCTCGGGCAGGTCGCCGAACTCGGACCGGGCGAGGTGCTGTTCGGCGATCCGCTGCATCCGTACACCCGGGCGCTGACCGCATCGATGCCGACGATGGACCCCGACAACCGCACCGAGGAGGCGCCGCTGGCCGGCGACCCGCCCAACCCGATCAACCCGCCCTCGGGCTGCCGCTTCCACACCCGCTGCGCGGCGGCCGAGCCGGCCTGTGCCAAGCAGGTGCCGAAGCTGGGCGCCAAGGCGACGCCGCATGCGGTGGCCTGCCTGATGTACGAGCCCGGCTCCGGCCATTCGAAGGCGCCCGCCGCACAGGAGGCCGCATGAGCGCCGTGCCGATGCCGCGCCCCGAGGCCGGCGACGAGCCGCTGGTGGCGGTCCGCAACCTGCAGGTGGCCTTCGGCAAGGGGCCCCGGCCGGTGAAGGCGGTCAACGGCGTGGACCTGAACGTGGCGCGCGGCGAGACGGTCGCGCTGATCGGCGAATCGGGCTCGGGCAAGAGCGTCACGCTGCGCGCGCTGCTGCGGCTGCACGCGCCGCGCACGACGCGCATCGAGGGCTCGGTCAAGGTCGCCGGCCACGACGTGCTGTCGCTCGGCACGCGCGCGCTCGCGGACTACCGGGGCAAGGTCGCCTCGATGATCTTCCAGGAACCGCTGCTGGCCCTGGATCCGGTCTACACGGTCGGTGCGCAGATCATCGAGTCGATCCGCCGGCACGAGCCGGTCTCCGAGGGCGACGCCCGCCGGCGGGCGCTCGAGCTGTTCGAGCGGGTGCGCATCCCGAGCCCCGAGCGGCGCCTCGACGCGTATCCGCACGAGATGAGCGGCGGCATGCGCCAGCGCGCGATGATCGCGCTCGCGCTCGCCTGCCGCCCGCAGCTGCTGCTCGCCGACGAGCCGACGACCGCGCTCGACGCGACGGTCCAGATCCAGATCCTGCTGCTGCTGCGCGAGCTGCAGCGCGAGCTCGGGCTGGGCATCGTGTTCGTCACGCACGACATCGGCGCGGCGGTCGAGGTCGCGGACCGCTTCGCGGTGATGTACGCGGGCCGCATCGTCGAGGAGGGCCCGGTGCGGACCGTCGTGCGCACGCCGCGCCATCCGTACACGCTCGCGCTGCTGCGCGGGCGGGCGGGCGGCCAGACCATGGCGCGCGGCACCCGGCTGCTGACCATCGCGGGCTCGCCGCCCGACCTGGCCAACCTGCCCGCGGGCTGCGCGTTCGCCGAGCGCTGCAGCTTCGCGCAGGACGGCTGTCGCATCGCCCCGCCCGAGCCGGTCACCATCGCCCCCGACCATGTGGTGCGCTGCCTGCGTACCGATGCCACCGCCCGCGTCGCCTGACGCGCCGGCCTCCGGACGCCGCCCATGCTCCTCGCCCATGACCCCGCGCGGGCCTTCGTCCCGTATCCGGCGGTACCGGTGCCCTGTGCCGGCACCGGACCGCTGTCCGGGCTGAGCTTCGCGGCCAAGGACCTGTTCGACGTCGCCGGCTATCCCACCGGGGGCGGCAATCCGCTGGTGCTCGCGATGTCGGGCATCAAGGCGGTGAACGCACCGGCCGTGCAGCGCCTGCTCGACGCCGGCGCGCGCTTCGTGGGCAAGACGCATACCGACGAGTTCGCGTTCAGCATGAACGGACGCAACGCACATTTCGGCACGCCGATCAACGGGGCCGCACCCGACCGCATCCCCGGCGGCTCCTCGAGCGGCTCGGCGTCGGCGGTGAGCAACCGGCTGTGCGACCTCGCGCTCGGCACCGACACCGGCGGCTCGGCCCGTGCGCCGGCGAGCCACTGCGGGCTGTACGGCATCCGCCCGACCCACGGTCGCGTGTCGCTGCAGCGTGCGCTGGACCTGTCGCCGAGCTTCGATACCTGCGGTTTCTTCGCCCGCGATGCGCGTACCTTCGGCCGCGTGGCCGAC
>JAIYAG010000500.1 GCA_027489195.1 Burkholderiales bacterium
CGCTGCGTCGGCCGCTGCGTCGGCCGCTGCGTCGGCCGGAGCGTCGGCCGGAGCATCGGCCGGAGCGTCGGCCGGAACGCAGCCCGGTACGCCACCCGGTGCGCCGGCCCCCTCGCTCACCGCACGGCCGGCCGCTTCGGACGGCGTGTCCGACACGCCCGGCCACCCGGCCCACGAGGCCGAGGCGTTCGGCGGCCTGGTCACCCGTACCGGAGGCACGAGCAGCGGCCTCGCGCCCATCGATCCGATCCAGGCGCCCCCGGCGGCACCCTCGCCCTGGGCCCGGCCCGCCGAGGCGCCTGCTGCGTCGACGGCGAGCGGACCGGCCACCCCCGATGTCGCGCCGACCGCCGCCCCCGATGTCGACGCGGCCACGGCGCCCGCCGTGCCGGGCGAGTCGCCCGGCGATCCCTGGGCGGCGGCAGCCCACGCTGCGCACGAGCACTCGCTCCGGGAAGCGGTCCCCGACGAGGCCGCCCGCGAGGCCGACCCGCTGCGCGGCGCGGGCTCGCTGGCGCCCGGAGCCTTCGAGCCCGAGCGTGCGATGCCGGGCCCGGGCGCCGATCCGTGGGCAGCAGCCTCGACCACGGCGGCAGCAAGCGCTGCGACGACGCCGACGCCCGCAGCACCCGCAGCGCCCGCCACGCCCACCGCCGCTTCGGCGCGGGTCGCCCCCGCCCTGCCTGCCGTGGCCGGCTTCCCCGCACTCCCCGCACCCGGCGCGCGGCGCGAGACCGCCGCGTCGCTCGACGACCTGCTCGCGCGGCCGACCGTGCCCTGGCCCACCACCGCCGGGCCGCAGACCATCATCGCGGGCGACGAGGACCTGAAGACCGCGTTCTTCCTGCCGGACTCGGCGTTCGGGCCGCTGACCGGCAACGGTGCCGAGAGCGGCCCGAGGACGGTCTCGGGCCCGGCGTCACGCATCGACGCGATCGACCCGGATCCGATCACCCGGCTGCGCCCCGAGGCCCGGCGGGTGTCGCCCGAGGACGGCGCCGTCGGCCTGCCGGTGCAGCCCGCCCGGGGATTCTTCGACGAAGCCACGATCGACGCGCCGATGACGGAGATCGCGGGCGCGCCGTCGCGCCGCGAGGTGCGCGCGCCCGAACGCGCGATCGACTACTTCCCCGGCGTGCGCAACCGCAGCCGCGGCCTCGGCCTGGCGCTGTCGCCGGCGGCCTGGATCGCCGCGGGCGCGCTGACGCTGCTGCTCGGCCTGCAGGCGGTCGTCGGCTGGCGCGACACGATCGCGGCCCGCGTCCCGTTCGCCGAGCCCCTGCTCGGCGCGCTGCTCTCGCCCTTCGGCGCCACGATCGCCCCGCCCCGCGACCTCGACGCGCTGACCATCGAGGGCTTCGAGCTGCAGCCCGCCGGCTCGCCGAACGCGCTGCAGCTGTCAGCGGTGCTGCGCAACCGCAGCGGCCATGCGGTCGGCTATCCGGCGATGGAACTCACGCTGACCGACAGCGTCGGCGCGATGCTGGTCCGCAAGGTCATCCCGGTCGACGCCTGGCTGCCCGACCCGGCCGCGCGCGCCGCCGGCATCGCCGCAGGCACCGAGCGGCCGCTGCGCGTCGCGCTCGAGCACAACGGACTGCAGCCCACCGGCTACGCGGTCGCCCTCTTCTATCCGTGACCCGACGACGGGCCGCCCCCTCCACCTCGCACCCTCCCGGACAATGACGACTCGCGTTCTGATCAGCGGTTCGGTGGCCTACGACACGATCATGGTGTTCGCAGGCCACTTCAAGGACCACATCCTTCCCGACCGCGTCCACATGCTGAACGTGTCGTTCCTCACCCTGGACATGAAGCGCGAGTTCGGCGGCTGCGCTGCGAACATCGCGTACACGCTCAAGGGTCTGGGCGGCTCGCCGACCGTGCTGGCCGCCGTCGGCCGTGACGGCGGCGACTACGTCGAACGCCTGACCGCCCTCGGCATCGACACCGCGTCGATCCTGCGCTGCGAGGACCTCTACACGGCGCAGGCGTTCATCACGACCGACCTGTCCGACAACCAGATCACCGCGTTCCATCCGGGCGCGATGGGCCGCGCGCACGAAGTCCCTGCCACCGGGCCGGCCGCCTGGGGCATCGTCGCGCCCAACGGCAAGGACGCGATGCTGCGCCACGCGCGCGAGTACGCAGCGGCCGGCGTGCCCTGGATCTTCGACCCGGGCCAGGCGCTGCCGATGTTCTCCGGCGAGGAGCTGCGCGCGCTGGTGGCGAGCGCCGACGCGCTCGCGGTCAACGACTACGAATGCGGGATGGTCTGCGACAAGACCGGCCTGACCGAGGCCGAGCTGGCCGCACAGGTCACGGCGATGATCGTGACCCGCGGCGGCGACGGCTCGACCCTGCACCACGCCGGCAGCAGCGAGACGATCGCGCCGGTCGCGATCGGCACCGCGGTCGACCCGACGGGCTGCGGCGACGCCTACCGCGGCGGCCTGCTCTACGCCCTCGCATCGGGGCTGGGCTGGCCGGTCGCCGCCCGCCTGGGCAGCGTCATGGGCGCGATGAAGATCGAGCACTCCGGACCGCAGAACCACCGCGTGGATCGCGACGCGGTCGCCGCGCGCTACCGCGCCGCGTACGGCGCGTCGCCCTGGTAGGACGCGGCGACCTCCGGACGGTCCGGCGGTGTCGTCTCGGGGCCGAGCGTCACGCTCGGCTCGCGAGACGGGCCGCGATCTCCGCGTCGCCGAGGTCCGACAGGACCCGGATCCGCTTGCGCCGGGCGCTGTCGCCGTGCTCGACGCGCACCGCCGAACGCGGTACGGCGAGCCGCTCGGCGAGGAAGGCGCGCAGGGCCTCGTTGGCCCGGCCATCGATCGGTGGTGCCGCGATGCGCAGCTTCAGGCAGCCGTCGTACTCGCCGGCTGGCGCGCTGCGGGCGGCGCCCGGCTGAACATGCACGAGGAGGGACCAGTCGCCGGGCGCGCCGGCGAGCCAGGGCGGCCGCCGCGCGCCGGCCTCGTCCATGTCAGCGCAGCAGCGCCGGCAGCGTGTCGAAGCTGAAGACCATCAGCAGCACCTGCAGCAGCAGGATCAGCACCAGCGGCGAGAGGTCGACGCCGCCGATGGCGGGGACCACGCGGCGGATCGGCGCGAGCAGCGGTGCGGTGAGCTGCTGGATCGCGGGCGCCAGCGGCGCGTAGGGGTTCACCCACGACAGGACGGCCTGCACCAGCACCAGGCCGATCGCCAGCCATACCGTCCAGCGCACCAGCGAGATCGTCGCCCAGAGCAGCACGCTGCCCGGATTCGGCACGCTGACGTTGCCGAGCACGACGAAGTACAGCAGCCCGGTGAGCAGCGCCACGAGGACCGCGGCGAGCACGCTCGCCCAGTCCATCGCGCGGCCGGGCGGGATCGCGCGGCGCAGCGGCAGGACGAGCCAGTCCGTCAGCGCAGACACGAACTGGCTGATCGGATTGCGCGGGTTCAGGTGCACGCGGTGCGCGTACGCACGGAGCACGCAGGCAACCGCGAGCAGGCTGCCCACGGTCTCGATCACCAACCACAGGATTCGGCTCATGGCGGGCGCGATTGTCGCACAAAAAAAATCGCGCCCTGTTGGGCGCGAGTACCTGGCTGGCTCTGTCGCCGCCGCATCGATGTGCGGCGGTCGCTTGTTATGGCTGGCGGCCTGGCGGCCGCCCGATCACGGCTTGTTGCCGGTCGGGAACGGCCATGCAGCCGCCGGATTCAGCGGCTTGGCAGCCGGAGCGGCGGATGCAGCAGGCGCGGCCGGTGCCGCAGGGGCCGCGGCGGGCTTTTCAGCCTTCTTCGCAGGCTTCTTGGCAGCTTTCTTGGCAGCCGGTTTCTTGGCAGCGGCTTTCTTGGCCGGCTTCTTCGCAGCGGCCTTCTTGGCAGCCGGCTTCTTCGCAGCGGCTTTCTTGGCGGCCGGCTTCTTCGCAGCGACCTTCTTGGCCGCCGGCTTCTTCGCCGCAACCTTCTTGGCCGCCGGCTTCTTCGCTGCGACCTTCTTGGCGGCCGGCTTCTTCGCGGCGACTTTCTTGGCGGCCGGCTTCTTCGCGGCGACCTTCTTGGCGGCCGGCTTCTTCGCGGCGACTTTCTTGGCGGCGGGCTTCTTGGCGGCGGGTTTCTTGGCGGTTGCCATGGAGATACTCCTCAGGATGAAGTTGCGGTCATGGAAACCCGTTCCGGCACGGCACGCGGCCGCCCTCGGTGCGGGCTATTCATCGGCGCAAGAACGTAGAGCCGTTTTCCTACGCTAATGAATGCGGTGGCTCGTGTCGCGGGCCTGCACGCGACACGAAAAAGGCGCCGTACCTCGCGGCACGGCGCCTGCAGCTTCATGGACGGGAACAGAACCGGCGACCCGGCGCGCGGCGACGCGCGATGAGCGCGACTGCAGGGCGTCGTGTGTCGTGAAGAAGGCCGGTGTATCTGCTTAGTCCCCGTCAACTCGAGTCTCTGATGCGGCAATCCGCGGTTTTCTGGTGCCCGTCGCCTCAGTCCCAGCTCAGCGCGCCGCCGGTCTGGTACTCGGTCACGCGCCGCTCGAAGAAGTTCTGCTCCTTCTTCAGGTCGAGCATCTCGCTCATCCACGGGAACGGGTTTTCCGCTCCCGGGAACAGCGGGTCGAGCCCGATCTGCTGCGCGCGCCGGTTGGCGATGAAACGGAGGTATTCCTTGAACATCGAGGCATTGAGGCCGAGCACGCCGCGGGGCATGGTGTCCTCCGCATAGCGGTACTCGAGCTCCACCGCCTGGTGGAACAGGCCGACGATCTCCTCGCGGAACGCCGGCGTCCACAGATGCGGATTCTCGAGCTTGATCGTGTTGACCAGGTCGATGCCGAAATTGCAGTGCATCGACTCGTCGCGCAGGATGTACTGGTACTGCTCGGCCGCGCCGACCATCTTGTTCTGCCGGCCGAGCGCGAGGATCTGCACGAAGCCGACGTAGAAGAAGAGGCCTTCCATCAGGCACGAGAACACGATCAGCGAGCGCAGCAGCGCCTGGTCGTTCGCCGGGGTGCCGGTGACGAAGTCGGGGTTGGTCAGCGTGTCGATGAACGGGATCAGGAACTCGTCCTTGTCGCGGATGGACTGGACTTCGTTGTAGGCGTTGAAGATCTCGGACTCGTCCAAGCCCA
>JAIYAG010000101.1 GCA_027489195.1 Burkholderiales bacterium
CGCACTGGCGGCGGCGGTGTTCGGCGTGCTGGTGATCTGGATGAACACCAACCAGTACGCCACCGGCCTCGCGCTGTCGCTGTTCGGCGCGGGCTTCTCGGCCTTCGTCGGCATCGGCTACGTCGGCAAGAAGCTGGCCGAGCGGACCTCCTTCGAGCTGCCCTGGCTGGCCGACCTGCCGCTGGTCGGCGTGGCGCTGTTCCGCCAGCATCCGATGGTCTACCTGACGATCCTCGTGACCGCGTTCACCGCGTGGGTGCTCTACCGCACCCGCACCGGGCTGGTGCTGCGCGCTGTCGGCGAGTCGCCCGAATCGGCGCATGCGCTCGGCTATCCGGTGCGTCCGCTGCGGCTCGCGGCGGTGATGACCGGCGGCGCGCTGTGCGGCGTGTCCGGCGCCTACCTGTCGGTGGTCTACGCGCCGCTGTGGGTCGAGGGCATGGTGGCCGGTCGGGGCTGGATCGCGCTGGCGCTCACCACCTTCGCGACCTGGCGCCCGGCACGCGTCTTGCTCGGTGCCTACCTGTTCGGCGGCGTCACCATGCTGCAGCTCCACCTGCAGGGGCAGGGCGTGCAGTTCCCCAGCCAGGTCATGTCGATGCTTCCCTACCTCGCGACGATCGTGGTGCTCGTGCTGATCTCCCGCAATCCGACATGGATCCGGATCAACATGCCCGCGTCGCTCGGCAAGCCGTTCCATCCGGGGCACTGAGCCCCGGACGGTATCCTTCGTCTTTCAGTTCGCCGTCCATCGTCACCTCAAGTCCATCCGACGAGAATCCCCCAGGAGCCAGGATGAAGCACCTCGCACGTCGTTCCCTGATGAAGCACGCGGCCCTGTCGGCCGTGATCGCCGTGGCCGCCCTCGCGGGCTGCAGCAAGAAGGAAGAGCCCAAGCCTGCCGCGGCCCCCGCACCGGTCGCCGCCCCCGCGCCCGCCCCCGAGCCGCTGAAGATCGGCTTCGTCTACGTCGGCCCGGTCGGCGACGCCGGCTGGACCTTCGCCCACGACCTCGGCCGCAAGGCGATCGAGGAGAAGTTCGGCGACAAGATCAAGACCACCTTCGTCGAGAAGGTGCCGGAGGGCCCGGACGCCGAGCGCGTGATCCGCGACCTGGTGGCCCAGGGCAACAAGGTGATCTTCGCGACCAGCTTCGGCTACATGGACGCGATGGAGAAGGTCGCCAAGGACCATCCGGACGTCAAGTTCGAGCACGCCACCGGCTACAAGACCGCCGAGAACTTCCGCGTGTACGAGGCCCGGTTCTACGAGGACGCGTACATGGCGGGCGTCGTCGCCGGTCGCATGACCAAGACCAACGTGCTCGGCTTCGTCGGCTCGTTCCCGATTCCCGAGGTGCTGCGCAACATCAACGCGTACACGCTGGGCGCGCTGAGCGTGAACCCGAAGGTCACCACCAAGGTGGTCTGGGTGAACACCTGGTTCGACCCGCCGAAGGAGAGCGAGGCCGCGCAGTCGCTGATCAACGCCAAGGCCGACGTGCTGCTGCAGAACACCGACTCGACCGCCGTGCTGCAGACCGCCGAGAAGAACGGCAAGTACGCGTTCGGCTGGGACAGCGACATGAGCGCGTTCGCGCCGAAGGCCCACCTCGCGTCGTGCGTGGTGCTGTGGGCGCCGTACTACGAGAAGACGGTCAACGACGTCCTGAACAAGACGTGGAAGACCGAGGTCACGAAGTGGGGCACCAAGGAAGGCATCAACGACTTCGCGAAGGTCGCGGACTTCGTGCCCGCCGAGGTCAAGGCCGAGGTCGAGAAGATCAAGGCGGGCCTGAAGGAGGGCTCGTTCTCGGTCTTCAAGGGCCCGATCGTCGACAACACCGGCAAGGAGCAGCTCGCCAAGGACGTGGTCGGCGACGACGCATGGAAGGGCGGCATCAACTTCTTCGTGAAGGGTGTCGAGGGCAAGATCCCCAGCGGCAAGTAAGGCGCGATGATCGAGGCCACGCACTGGCATCCGGTCGCGCAGGTCGAGGACCTGCGCGACACCCCGCTCGCCGCGACGCTGCTCGGGCACGCGCTCGTGCTGTGGCGCGACGGGCAGGGGGCGGCCCATGCGTGGTCCGATCGCTGCCCGCACCGCGGGGCGAGCCTGTCCCGCGGCCGTGTCGTGCCGGTGCCCGAGGCGCCGGGCGGCGCGCGGCTCGAGTGCCCGTACCACGGCTGGTCGTTCGGGGCGGACGCCCGCGTGGCCCGCGTCCCGGCGCTGCCCGACTTCGTGCCGCCGGCGACACACCGGGCGCATGCGCACGAGGTGCTCGAGCGCAACGGCCTCGTCTGGGTCCGGCTCGAGCCGGGTGAACCCGACCTGCCGGCCTTCGCTGCCGAGGACGATGGTCGGCTGCGCAAGGTCAACTGCGGGCCGTACGAGGTCGCGACGAGCGCGCCGCGCGTCGTCGAGAACTTCCTCGACATGTCGCACTTCGGGTTCGTGCACGAGGGCAGCCTCGGTGACCGCGCCCATCCCGAGATCCCCGACTACCGGGTCGAGGACACGCCCACCGGCGTGCTGGCCACCGGATGCCGCGCCTGGCAGCCGGTCTCGAGCATCCACGCCACGGGCGGCGCGATGGTCGACTACACCTACGAGGTCGTCGGCCCGTACAGCTGCGTGCTCACCAAGGCGCCCGAGGCCGACAAGGTCGCGATCGACGGGTTCCGCGAATCGATCGCCCTCTTCGTCTGCCCGACCGGCCCGGAGTCCTGCCGCGTCTGGATCCGGATGGCGATGACCGACTTCGCCTCGCCCGACGCCGCGATGCGCGTCTTCCAGGACGCGATCTTCGGCGAGGACCTGCCGGTGCTCGAGTCGCAGCGTCCGAAGTGCCTGCCGCTCGATCCCAGGGCGGAGCTGCACTGCGCGGCCGACAAGGCGTCGGCCGCCTACCGGCGCTACCTCGGCCGGATCGGCGTGTCCTTCGGCACCTGCTGAGCCGGCGACCGGGCGCGCCGACCGCGCCAGGTGGCCACCAGGATCAGGGACGCCAGCCCCAGCGTGACCGCGTTGGCCAGGATCACCGGCCAGGCGTCGGTCATCACCCCGTAGAGCAGCCACAGCGCGACCCCGGTGGTGAACAGCGCGTACATCCGCAGCGACACGCCGTCGGTGCTGCCGGCGCGCAGCGTCAGCAGCGCCTGGGGCACGAAGGACAGGGTGGTCAGGGTGGCGGCGACGTAGCCGACCAGTTCGGGGTGGAGCGATTCGGGCGTCATGGCCCGCATGGTGCCACCGCCGCCGGCCTGCCGAGCGTCCGAGCGGTCGCCGGGGCGCCCGGGTGCCGAACTCCGGGGCGGGGTGGGGTCATGTCCGCCAGGATGCAAGGCTGGGCTAGCATGCGCGACCAACGCCTTCATCCCCAGCCGGGAGTCATCGACCATCATGAAGCGCATCGCCCTGTTCCTCCTGACCAACCTCGCCGTGATGCTGGTGCTCGGCCTCGCCGTGAACCTGCTCGGCCTGAACGGGTTCCTCAGCGCCAACGGCCTGAACCTCGGGCAGCTGCTCGGGTTCTCGCTGATCATGGGCTTCGGCGGCGCGTTCATCTCGCTGCTGATCAGCAAGCCGATGGCCAAGCGCTCGGTCGGCGCGGTCGTCATCAACGACTCGCAGGATCCCACCCACATGTGGATCGTGCAGACCGTCGCCCGCTTCGCCGACAAGGCCGGCATCAAGATGCCCGAGGTCGCGATCTACGAGGGCGAGCCCAACGCCTTCGCCACCGGCGCGTTCAAGAACTCGGCGCTGGTCGCGGTCTCCACCGGGCTGCTGCAGTCGATGCAGCGTCAGGAGGTCGAGGCGGTGATCGGCCACGAGGTCGCCCACGTCGCCAACGGCGACATGGTCACGATGACGCTGATCCAGGGCGTGATGAACACCTTCGTCGTGTTCATCTCGCGGGTGGTCGGCTACTTCGTCGACAAGGTGGTGCTGCGCAACCAGAACGACGGCCCCGGCATCGGCTACTACGTGACCACCGTGGTCATGGACATCCTGCTCGGCGTGCTGGCCGCGATCGTCGTCGCCTGGTTCTCGCGGCAGCGCGAGTTCCGTGCCGATGCGGGCGCCGCCCAGCTGATGGGCCGCAAGGAGCCGATGATGGGTGCGCTCGCGCGCCTGGGTGGCCTCGATCCGGGCGAGATGCCCAAGACCGTGCAGGCGATGGGGATCAGCGGCCGTCCGAGCAGCATCATGGCGCTGTTCTCCTCCCACCCGCCGATGGAGCAGCGCATCGCCGCGCTGCAGGCGCTGAAGTAAGGCACGACGCCCGGCCCAGGCCGGGTCGTCGGGCGCGGACGGGCGCGACGCGAGTCGCGCCCGTCGCGTTTGGGGCCGTGCGCGGCGCCCGACGTAGAATCGCCGCCCTGCCCGCTGCCGCGGGCCACCGGGCGCTGCAGCCGGCCTGACTGCAGCCGTGTTCGAGGACCAACCACGTGAACGACGACCGATTCGTCGAAAACCTCGCCGTCGCAGGGCCCGCCGCCCCGCCTCGGCGGGCTGCACTGCATTCGCTCGCCGCGGCCGCGCTCGGCGCGCCGTCTCTGGCCGTGCCCCTGGCCGCCGCACTGCCCCGTCCCGCCGCCGCCCAGGCGAGCGCCCCCGCCAAGACGCTGCTGAAGGTCGGCTTCGTCTACGTGAGCCCGCTGTCCGACGCCGGCTGGACACACCAGCACGACCTCGGCCGCCTCGAGCTCGAGCAGACGTTCGGCGCGCGCATCGCCACCCGCTTCGTCGAGAAGGTCGCCGAGGGCGCCGACGCCGAGCGCGTCATCCGTGATCTCGCGGCGCAGGACCACCGCCTGATCTTCACGACCTCGTTCGGCTACATGGAGCCGACGCTGCGCGTCGCCCGCGACTTCCCCGCCATCGCCTTCGAGCATGCGTCCGGCTACAAGACCGCGACCAACGTGGCGACCTACAACGCGCGCTTCTACGAGGGCCGCTACCTCGGCGGGCTCGTCGCCGGCCGCGCGACGCGCTCGAACGTCATCGGCTACGTCGCCGCCTTCCCGATTCCCGAGGTCCTGCAGGGCATCAACGCGTTCATGCTGGGCGCGCGCTCGGTGAACCCTAAGGCGCAGCTGCGGCTCGTCTGGACCAGCAGCTGGTTCGACCCCGGCCTGGAGCGCGACGCCGCATTCACGCTGGCCGGGCAGGGCGCCGACGTGCTGACCCACCATACCGACTCGTCGGCCGTGCCGCAGGCGGCCGAGGCCCGCGGACTGCGGGTCGTCGGCTACCATTCGGACATGAGCCGCGCCGCGCCGAAGGCCCACCTCGCTTCGGTGACCCACCACTGGGGCCGCTATTGCGTGCAGCGCACCCAGGCCGTGCTCGACGGCACCTGGCGCAGCCGGAGCACCTGGGGCGGCCTGAAGGACGGCATGGTGCGCGTCGGACCGCTCGCCCCCGATCTGCCCGGCGACACCGCGACGCTGCTGCGCGCCCGCGAGGCCGACCTGGTCGCGGGCCGGCTGCATCCGTTCACCGGCCCGATCCGCGACAACGAGGGGCGGGTCCGGCTGCAGCAGGGCACGATGGGCGACGAGGACCTCAACCGCATCGACTGGCTGGTCGAGGGCGTCGTCGGAAAGATCCCCAGGAGCTGAGCGCTTGGCCGACGTCGCGATCCGAGCCGATTTCCTGCACTGCCTGCGCGACCCGGGCCTCGACGGGTCCGACGCGGGTGCGGTCGAGCACGTGCGCGACGGCGTGCTGCTGATCCGCGACGGACGCATCGAGCGCCTGGCGCCGGCGGCCGCGCTGCTGCCCCAGCTCGGCCCCGACGTCCTGGTGCACGACCGGCGCGGCACGCTGGTCGTGCCCGGCTTCGTCGACACGCACGTGCATTTCCCGCAGGTCGACGTGATCGCCAGCTACGGCACCCAGCTGCTCGACTGGCTGGAGCGCTACACCTTCCCCGAGGAGCAGCGCTTCGCCGACGCCGAGCATGCGAGGGCGGCCGCATCGTTCTTCCTCGACCGGCTGCTCGAGAACGGCACCACGACCGCGAGCGTCTTCTGCACCGTGCATCCGGGCTCGGTCGACGCCTTCTTCGAGGCGTCCGAGGCGCGCGGCCTGCTGATGGTCGCCGGCAAGTGCCTGATGGACCGTCACGCGCCCGACGGGCTGCGCGACACCACGCCGGGCGGCATCGACGACAGCCGCGCGCTGATCGAGCGCTGGCACGGCCGCGGCCGCTCGCGCTATTCGATCACGGTGCGCTTCGCGGTCACCTCGACCGAGGCCCAGCTCGAGGCCGCCGGGCGTCTGGCCGCCGAGCATCCGACGGTACACGTGCAGAGCCACGTCGCCGAGAACCGCGACGAGGTGGCCTGGGTGGCGCGGCTGTTCCCCGAGCGGCGCAGCTACCTGGACGTCTACGACCACTACGGCCTGCTGCGCGAGCGTGCCGTCTACGCGCACTGCATCTGGCTCGACGACGCCGACCGCGCGCGGCTGGCCGCCTCCGGCACGGCCGCCTCGTTCTGCCCGACCTCGAACCTGTTCATCGGCAGCGGCCTGTACGACCTGCGCCAGGCGATCGCGGCCGGCCATCCGCTCGGGCTCGGCACCGACGTCGGCGGCGGCACCGGCTACTCGATGCTGCGCACGCTCGGCGAGGCGTACAAGGTGCAGCAGCTGCTGGGCATCTCGCTGCACCCGGCCTACGCGCTGTACCTCGCCACGCTGGGCGGCGCGCGCTCGATGTACCTGGGCGACCGCATCGGCAGCCTGCAGCCCGGGCGCGACGCGGACCTCGCGGTCCTCGACCCGGCGGGCACGCCGCTGCTGGCGCGCCGCACGGCGCTGCGCGACGACCCGCTCGACACCTTCTTCGCGCTCGCCACGCTCGCCGACGACCGCGGCGTGCTCGAGACCTGGGCGGCGGGCGTGCCGGTGCATCGCCGCGCGGGCGCGGCACCCGTCGCTCGCCCCTGAACGGAGCCGCCTTCGTGCCGAAGGCCGTCGTCGTCCTCGTGCACGGCCCCTGTCTCGGGCCCTGGGTGTGGGACGACGGGCACGACGGCCTGCGCCCGCGCCTCGAGGCGCTCGGACTCCGCTGCTTCGCCCCCGACCTTCACGAGGCCTGGCCTGCCGGACCGTGGTCGCGCCGCGCGGCGCACCTGCCGCTGTCGCGCTACATCGACCGGCTGCACGCGATGCTCGAGCCCATCGAGGGCCCGAAGATCCTCGTCGGCCACTCGATGGGCGCGCGCGTGGTCGAGGGGCTGATCGCGCGCGGCGCGCACGACGGCGCGGTGCTGATCTCGCCGACGCCGCCCGACGGGCTGGAGGCGGCCGCCCGCGGCCTCGCCGCGCGTCACCCGGCGGCGCTCGCCCGCGCGCTGCTCGCCCGCCGTCCGCTGCTGCTGCTCGGCGAGCCGGGGCAGGCCGATCCGGTCCGCGTGCGCGAGCTGCTGCTCGGGGCCCGGGCGTCCGATGCGCTGGCGGCGCGCGTCGCGGCCGCGCTGCGCGACGAGTCCTTTGCCGCCTGCCTCGACTGGCTGCGGCCGCAGCCGGTGCCGCGCGACGCCGGCGTGCCGGTGCTGGCGATCTCCGGCCGCGACGATCCGCTGGTGACGCCGGCCGCGCTGCGCCGCACCGCGGTCGCCTGGGACGCGGTCGCGCATGTCGTGCCGCACGCCGGCCACTGCCCGATGCTCGGCGACGGCGCCGGCATCGTCGCCCGCCACGTCGAGCGCTGGCTGTTCGATACCTGAATCTTTCGCAAGGAGCCTGGCATGATCGAACGGCATCTCGAGATCGCGGCCCGTGACGGGTCGATGAACACCTTCGTCGTGCATCCCGACGAGGGTGGCCCCCATCCGGTGGTGCTGTTCTACATGGACGCGCCCGGCAAGCGGGAGGAGCTGCACGACATGGCCCGCCGCATCGCGTCGGTGGGCTACTACGTGGTGCTGCCCAACCTCTACTACCGAACGGTGCGGGACTTCACGCTGGTGCGCGACGAGCCCGGCATGGCCCGGATGTTCGAGCTGATGGGGACGCTCACCAACGCGCTGGTGGCGAGCGACACCGGCGCGATGCTGGCGCTGGTCGACGGTGATCCGAAGGCCGACGCCACGCGGGTCGGCGCGGTCGGCTACTGCATGAGCGGGCCGTTCGTGCTGGCCGCGGCCGCGCACCATCCGCGCCTGCGCTGCGTGGCGTCCATCTACGGCGCCAACCTGGTCACCGATCGCGAGGACTCCGCGCACCGGATGCTCGACCGCGTGCGCTGCGACACCTACTTCGCCTGCGCGGAGATCGACACCTGGGCGCCGCCCGAGACGGTGGCGACCCTGGAGGCGGCGCTCGCGCAGGCGGGCACGCCCTATCGGCTGGAGTGGTATCCGGGGGCGCAGCACGGCTTCGCGTTCCCCCAGCGGGCAGGCATCTACGACAAGCCGAGCGCCGAGCGGCACTGGCAGCGGCTGTTCGCGCTGTTCGAGCGCAACCTCAAGCGCTGAGCCCGCGCCGGCCCGGGCACCCACCGCGACACCGCAGGGACACACCGATGGACAGCACCGCGACCGAACGACGCAGCCCGACGGCGTCGCCCCTGGCAGCGCCGCGACGCTACGAAGACCTGCCGGGCCCCCGCGGCCTCCCGGTGGTCGGCAACCTGCTGCAGATCCAGCCCCAGCGGATGCATCTGCAGCTCGAGCAGTGGTGCCGCGACTACGGACCCTACTTCCGGCTGAGGCTCGGCAAGCGCCGGGCCATCGTGGTGGGCGACCATGCGGTGGTCGCCGCGATGATGCGCGATCGCCCGGACGGCTTTCGGCGCACCACGCGGCTCGAGGAGATCTGGACGGAGCTGGCGGTGCTGCTCGGGCGCTTCGAGATCGCGTCGGTGGACACGCCCGACGGCGGCGAGGCGCGCGAGCACCTGTCGTTCACGATGACGCCGGTGGGGCTGATGATGAGGCTGCGCGAGCGCGGCTGAGACTCGCCGGCCGCTTCGGCTCGATCACGACCCGGCCGAGCGCGTTCTCGAAGGGGTTACGACCGACCACCGGTCGGCGCGAGCGGTGGCTCCGACGCGTCGGCTCCAGACGGTGCCGCAGCCTCGACCAGCGGCGCCTGGCGCATCTTCTGGCCGTCCCACTGCTGGCCACACCAGCAACGGCCTGCCGGGTCGATGATGCAGGTGCCGCTGCCACAGCAGCGTGGGTCTTCGATCATGCTGAGCTCCTGGCTCTCGATGCGTACGGCTTCAGTGTTGCTTCAGGCGGCCGCACGGTGGCGAAGCCGCCTCGGCAAGCATACTTCAGCCTGTCGGCCATCACCCGCCGCAGCGCGCCGAGGACACTGCAGACTCGAACTGCCGACGCGCTCCACAGGGCGCCTCAGCCCTGCTCCAGGCTCGACACCTCGTTGGTCAGCGTGGTCCGCCGCATGTCGCGCACCTCGGTCGAGCGGAACGGGCGGGCGCGATGCATGGTCACGCGGTTGTCCCACATGACGAGGTCCCAGGGCCGCCAGACGTGCTCGTAGACGAAGCGGCGCTGGGTGGCATGCTCGTTCAGATCGCGCAGGAACGCGCGCGCTTCGGGTGTCGGCCAGCCTTCGATCGCGCCGGCATGGCTGGACAGGTAGAGCGAGTGCCGGCCGGTGTTCGGATGCCGGCGCACGAGTCGCTGGCGCACCGTCGCCCACTTGAGGCGTTCCGCCTCGGTGAAGTCGTCGAAACCGAGGAGGCCGCGCGAATAGAGCTGGCTGTGCAGGCAGACGAGGTCCCGGACCTCGCCGCGCGTCTCGTCGTCGAGCGCGTCGTAGGCGGCGCGCATGTCGGCGAACTCGGTATTGCCTCCGGCCGAAGGGATCTGCCGGGCCGAGAGCAGCGAGTATTTCGCCGGCACCTCCTTGAACGAGCTGTCCGAATGCCACAGGCGGTTGCCCAGTCCGAACAGGCGCGCGCGGTTGTCCCGCGGCAGGACCTCGCCGTACTTGTCCAGGTTCGAGATGTCGTTGAGCTCCATCGCGAGCCGGCGGTCCTTCACCTCGCCGATGTCGCCGGTCGCGAGTTCGAGCGGTCCGAGCTGGCGACTGAACGCCACCTGCTGCGCGTCGTCCAGGTGCTGGTCGCGAAAGACCAGCACGCCGTAGCGATCGATCGCGCTGTGGATGGCGTCGACGTCATCCGCGCAGAGCGGCCGCGTCAGGTCGATGCCGTGCACGATGGCCGCGAAGTCCGGCTGCCCCGACGGGTCGATGGCTTCGGTGCGCGGTGGCCGGTAGGGCGCTGCGAGCCGGTCCGAAGCACCCGGTCCGGTGTCTGGATTGCTGGTCATGTCCCCGATCTCCTCGCTGAGCGCGGGTGTGTTCCCCGCCTGCTTGTCGCCGAAATCTTACCGGAGCGGCGGCGCAACGACCGCCGCCGCGCCCGACGCCCATCTGAAGATCAGATGGGCTGTTCGCGTTTCGGAGGTTCCGTCGTCGACGGCTCGCGCCTATAGTGGTCCGAAGCCGTGCCCTGCCCGATGAACGCGCCTGCCCGCCCTGCCGACCCCCCGCCCTGGACCCTGACGGTCGCCGAGGCGTCCGCCCGCGTCGCGCGAGGCGAGCTGTCGCCGCCGGCGCTGCTCGAGTCGGTGCTCGCGCGCATCGAGGCGACCAACGACCGGGTGCACGCGTACATCCGCGTGGCCGCGGCGCAGGCCCGCGAGGCGGCCGCGCACGCGCAGGCCGAGATCGCGGCGGGCCGTTGGCTCGGGCCGCTCCACGGGCTGCCCTTCGCGGTCAAGGACACCTACGACGTCGCCGGCCTGCCGGCCACCGCGGCCTCGCGGCTGCGCCTCGACCATGTGCCCGCGCACGACGCCGCGCTGGTCGCGCGCCTGAAGTCGGCCGGCGCCGTGCTGGTCGGCAAGCTCGCCACCTGGGAGTTCGGCACCGGCAACGCCGGCGAATACTTCGACCTGCCGTTCCCGCCGGCCCGCAATCCCTGGGACCTCGCGCGCCTGACCGGCGGGTCGTCCACCGGCGCGGGTGCCGCGGTCGCCACCGGCATGGCGGGCTTCACGCTCGGGTCGGACACGACCGGCTCGGTCCGGCTGCCCGCCGCCGGCACCGGCACGGTGGGCATGATCTGCACGCCGGGGCGCCTGCCGCTCGACGGCATCCTGCCGAACTGCTGGTCGCTGGACATCCCCGGCGTCTTCGCCTGGACGGTCGAGGACTGCGCGATCGTGCTGGACACGCTGCTCGGTCCGCGGGACGCGGCCGGGCACCCCGCGGCGTCGCTGCGCCGGTCGGTGGGAGGGTCGATCGCGGGTGCGCGGATCGCGGTCGTCGACGATCCGGGGGCCGGCTCCCCGCGGCCGGACGCCCCGCTCGAGCGTGGCTTCGAGGCGGCGCTCGCCGTGCTCGAGTCCCTCGGCGCGACGCTGATCCGCGTGCGCCTGCCGGTCCCGGCGGCCGAGTGCCTCGCGGCGACGCGGATGATCGGACCTGCGGAGTCCGCCTCGATCCACGAGCGCGAACTCGTCGAGCACGCGGACCGGATGGGCTTCGCGTTGCGCGACAAGCTGCTCGCCGGCTCGCTGGTGCGCGCGGTCGACTACCTCGCGGCGCAGCGACTGCGCCGCACGGTCGCCGACGGCATCGACACGCTGCTGCGCGGCTTCGACGCGCTGGTGACCTACGGGACGCTGCACCTGCCCCCGATCGCCGGTGTCGAGCCCGAGACGAGCGCCTTCACGGTGGACACGATGTACACGCCCTTCAACCTGTCCGGCCATCCGAGCCTGTCCCAGTGCACCGGGTTCGCCGGCGGCCTGCCGCTCAACTGGCAGATCGTCGGCAACCGGTTCGACGAGGCGTCGATCATCCGGATCGCCGCCGCCTACGAGGCCGCGACGCCGTGGCGTCGCGAGCGGGCCCAGCCATGAGCGCGACGCCATCCCTCCCCGACGCGGCCGACGACGGCCCCGGCCTCGCCGAAATGACCGCGTTCGCGCGGCGCCACGGGCTCGGCGGGCTGGCGCCCGAGCACATCGCGCGGATGCGCGAGCTCGCTGCACCGGTCGCCCGCTTCGGCATGCAGGTCCGGCGCCCGGTGCGCAAGGACGAGGCGCCGGCCTCCGAATTCCGCGTGACCGGCGCGGCGCGGCCCTGACCCGCCTCGACCGGCGGACCGCGCCCCGACCCTACGCCCAGCGCCGCTCGAACGCGTGGACGTCCGGAAAGCCGAGGATCTCGGTCATCTGCGTGAAGTCGAAGACCGGCACCGGCGCGCCGAGGCTGCTGCCGGTGGCGGCGACGTGGCGGTACATCGCGTCGAGCGTCGCCGCGGTGGCGAGGAAGCCGGCCGCGGGATAGATCGCGATCTGGAAGCCGAGCTCGGCGAGGCGGGCGCGCGGCAGCACCGGCGTCTTGCCGCCCTCGACCATGTTGACCATCAGCGGCTGGTCGAACGACTGCCCGATGCGCGCCATCTCGGCCTCGCTCTCGGGCGATTCGACGAACAGGATGTCGGCGCCGGCCTTCGCGTACGCCTCGGCGCGCCGCAGCGCCTCGTCGAGCCCCAGCGAGGTCCGTGCGTCGGTGCGTGCGATGACGAGGAAGTCCGCCGACGAGCGCGAATCGACCGCGACCTCGATCTTGCGGACCATGTCCGCCATCGGGATCACCCGCCGGCCCGGCGTGTGACCGCACTTCTTCGGGAACTCCTGGTCCTCGAGCTGGATCGCGGCGACGCCGGCCTTCTCGTAGCCGCGCACCGTGCGGCGCACGTTGAGCAGCCCGCCGTAGCCGGTGTCCGCGTCGGCGATCACCGGCGCGCGCGAGAACTCGGCGATGCGCTCGATGCGCTCGATCATCTCGGTGTAGGTCGCGAGCCCCGCGTCCGGCAGGCCGAGCGACGAGGCGACGAGGCCGAATCCGGTGACGTAGGTCGCGTCGACCGGGTGCTGGTTCAGCACGTGGGTCGAGATCAGGTCGAAGACCCCCGGGGCGACGAGGCATCGGCCCCGGGCGAGGAGGGGGCGCAGCGGGCTGCGGGGCATGGGCGTCTCCTGGCGTGCGTGCGGCCCGGATCGGGCCGACATTGGGATGATTGCATACACAAAAAGTCCGTCTGTATAGTACCGGAACTCTTCGAACCGAACCGGAGCGACGGTGGCGACCGCTTGGGAACAGGCCTACAACACGCTGCGCAGGCAGCTCGCGGACGGGACGCACCCGCCCGGCGCGCACCTCCGGGAGGAGGATCTCGCGCTGCACCTCGGGGTGAGCCGCACGCCGGTGCGCGAGGCGCTGCGCCGGCTCGACGCCGAGGGCTGGCTGCGGGTGGTGCCGAACCAGGGCGCCTTCGCCGCCGAGTGGTCCCAGGCGGACATCGAGGAGATCTACGACCTGCGCGCGCTGCTCGAGGTGCATGCCGCGCAGCGGGCCGCGGCGGCGTCCACGCCGCAGGGCGTCGCGGCCCTGAATGCGGCTGTCGAAGCGGGTCTCGAGGCGCTTCCCGCCACCGACCTGTCTGCCATCGAGCGCGTCTCGGAGGCGAACGTGCGGTTCCACAAGACCCTGTGGGACATGAGCGGCCAGACGCGCACGCGCGCCATCCTCGCCAGCCTCGCGGTGCCGCCGATGATCCTGCGCAACTTCCGCAACTTCGACGAGGCGAACCTGCGCCGCAGCATCGAGCAGCACCGCGAGATGGCGACCGCGATCGCCTCCGGCAACCCGGCCTGGGCCGGTGCGGTGATGCACGCGCACGTGCAGGCGGGCAAGGCGATCTTCCTCGCGGCGGCGCGTGACGGCATGCGGACGATTCCGGCACCATAAGAGAATGCTTGCATGCAAATTGCATGCAATCTAAGCTTCAGCATGACGCACCCGACCCGGGTCGTCACGGGTGGGTAGGGCGGTCGCGGCGGATGCCCTCCGACCCCGATCGGGCACGGTCAACACCCGCCGGCGGCAGGCGTCGTCGACGGATCAACCACTGCGGGGAGCACTTCGATGGACGGGATTCGGACGGCGCCGGGCGTGAGCCGGCGCGGCGTGATCAAGGGAGCCGCGGGCCTCGCGCTCGGCGGCGCGTTCGGTGCACCGGTGCTGGCGCAGGGCACGCGCACGCTGCGCGTGCGCTTCGGCTCGGACATCTCGCAGCTGGATCCGGCGCGGATCTTCCAGAACGAGAACCAGTCGATCGCGAGCCACATCTACAGCGGCCTGGTGCAGTACAACCAGGCGACCAACGCGATCGTCCCGGACATCGCCACCGGCTACGAGGTGTCGCCGGACGGCCTCGCCTGGACCTTCCGCCTGC
>JAIYAG010000574.1 GCA_027489195.1 Burkholderiales bacterium
CCACGCCGGCGGCGCGCAGCTGCTCGAGCAGCACCTCCGCCGGCACTTTCAGCTCGGCGGCGAAATTGGACACGTTGGTGCTAGACATTCAGGTCCTTCCGGCTCAAGCCGACTCGTTCTCGAACCAGTGCGCGCGCGCCTTCATGATCAGCGACTTCGCACGTTCCTCGTCCAGGCCGGTGGCCTCGACGAGTTCGTCGACCGCGAGTTCGGCCAACTCTTCACGGGTATGGACGTTCGCATCGGCCAGCTTCGCGGCCAGGTCACGGTCCATGCCCTCGAGGCTCAGGAGATCCTCGGTGGTGCTCTCGAGCTTCTCTTCCTTGGCGATCGCCTCGGTGAGCAGCACGTTGCGCGCTCGATCGCGCAGCTCGTTGACCGTGTCCTCGTCGAAGGCCTCGATCTCGAGCATCTCGTTCAGCGGCACGTAGGCCACCTCGTCCAGCGACGAGAAGCCCTCGTCGATCAGGATGTCGGCGACCTCCTCGTCCACGTCGAGCTTGGCCATGAACATCCCGCGCAGGGCGGAGCGCTCGTTGGCCTGCTTCCCGGCGCTCTCCTCGGCGCTCATGATGTTGATCTGCCAGGTGGTCAGCTCCGAGGCGAGGCGCACGTTGCGCCCGCCCGTGCCGATCGCCAGCGCGAGGTTGTCCTCGTCGACCACCACGTCCATCGAGTGCTTCTCCTCGTCGACCACGATCGACGAGACGTTCGCCGGCGCCAGCGCGCCGATCACGAACTGCGCCGGGTCCTCGGACCACAGCACGATGTCCACGCGCTCGCCGGCCAGCTCGCCGGTGACCGCCTGCACGCGCGAACCGCGCACGCCGACGCAGGTGCCGATCGGGTCGATGCGGCGGTCTGTGGTGTGCACGGCGATCTTGGCGCGAACGCCCGCGTCGCGCGCGGCGGCCTTCACCTGCAGCAGGCCCTGCTCGATCTCGGGCACTTCCAGGCGGAAGAGCTCCATGATGAACTCGGGCGCGGTGCGCGACAGGATCAGCTGCGGGCCGCGGCCCTCGCGGTTGATCCGCGCGACCCAGCCGCGCACGCGGTCGCCGACGCGCAGGTTCTCCTTCGGGATCATCTGGTCGCGCGGCAGACGGGCCTCGATCTTGCCGGACTCGATGACCGCGCCCTCGCGGTCGAGCCGCTTGATCGTGCCCGACAGCAGCGAGTCGCCGCGACCGAGGAAGTCGTTGATGATCTGCTCGCGCTCGGCGTCGCGGATCTTCTGCAGGATCACCTGCTTGGCCGCCTGCGCACCGATGCGCCCGGCCTCGATCGGCTCGAGCTCTTCCTCGACGTAGTCGCCGACCTGGATGTCCGGGATCTGCTTCTGCGCCTCGGTCAGGATCATCTGGATGTCGTGATCCTCCATCTCGCCGTCGGGCACCACCAGCCAGCGGCGGAAGGCCTCGGACTCGCCGGTCTCGCGGTCGATCGCCACACGGCAGTCGACCTCTTCCTTGAACCGCTTCTTGGTCGCCGAGGCGAGCGCGCTCTCGAGCGCGGCGAACACGACCTCGCGGAGCACGCTCTTCTCGCGCGCCAACGCATCGACCAGCAACAGCACTTCCCGGCTCATCCTGAAGCCTCCTAGAACTTGACCTTGGGCACCAGCCGCGCCCGCTCGACCTCGTCGAGCGTGAACGACAGCCTGCGCACCGTCTCGACCTCGTCCGCGTCATCCGCGGGCGCAGTCGCCTCATGTCCTGCATCACCGGCGGCCCGGGCGGCCGCGGCCTTCGCCGCAGCGACCTTCATCGCCTCTTTCTGCGCCAGCTTGCGCGCCGCTTCCTTGGCCGCCGCAGCCTTGCCCACCTTGGCCCCCGGCTTGCGCGGCTTGGGCGCGAGCGGGTCGGGCAGCTCGAGCGCCCAGCGCACCGGCTCGCCAGGCGCCGTCGGCACGCTGTCGTCGCGCACCAGCACGCCCTCGAAATTGCGCCGACCGGACAACGGCTGGAGCAGGCGCAGCACCACCTCCAGCCCCTCGAAGCGCTCGTAGTCCGTCGCCCGCTTCAGCGGACGGTCGAGACCCGGCGACGACACCTCGAGGCGCGCGTAATCGATGTTCTCGACGGTCAGCACGTGCGACAGCTGATGGCTGACCTTCTCGCAGTCCTCGACACGCACCGCGGGCGGCATCGCATCGGCGGGCCGCGCCGGATCGGGCAGGTAGGCCGCAGCCGGGAGGTCGATCGTGACGCGCAGCAGACCGCGGCCCGCGAGCTCGACATCGACCAGCTCGTAGCCCATTCCGCTCACGGTCCGTTCGATCACGGCTTGCACCGGCCCCACCACTGCCAACGACGTCCTTTGAGAATGACTGCGCGACCGAACAACGGCTCGACCGGCAGACGGGAAAAAAAAATGGGCTTGGCCAGCCCATTCACTCGATTCGAGCACGCTCGCCTGTGCGAGGTGTCTAGCCTTAAAAGTATAGCGGAAAAAGCGTCGGGAAGCCACTCGCAAGACATCCGCGCGCGTCGGAGGCCGCTGCCGGGGGTCCGCGGCGCCCCCGGGCGCGGGTGGGGGCGTCGACCGCAGCCGGGCCGACGCCTGTCAGGCGGAACGCCCCGACCCGCGTCAGGCGCCGGCCGGGCC
>JAIYAG010000530.1 GCA_027489195.1 Burkholderiales bacterium
GGGTTGCCGTTGTTGGTGGTGTTGCCGCCGACCAGCACGTCGCCGCCGGCGAGCAGCAGCGAACCGGTCGACAGCAGCACCTGTGCGCTGCAGAAGAGGTCGGTCCCGGTCCGGTTGGGCAGCGTCAGGTGGCCGCCCGCGATCGTGCCGCCGGCCGGATCCCACACGTCGTAGACGAAGGTGCCGGTCTGCTTGCCCGCCTGGTCGGTGCCGTAGGTCATCACGCGGCCGTCGACGAGCAGCGACGCGTGGATCGAGACCAGCGGCCAGGCGCCCTGTGCGGTCCATTGCCCGATCTGGTCGGGCGTCGCGCCCGCCGGCGGCACGGCGGCCTTGGTGGTGGCCATGCCGGGCACGAAGTCGCGGCGCGACCTCGCCATCCGCTCGGCGACCACGTCCCGCGGCGCGGCCGCCGGGCTCGTCGTCGCGTCGCCGCTCGTCGCCGCGGCCGCGCCTTGCGTCTGCGAAGTTCCCGATCCGTCGCCGCAGGCGGCGATGATGGGCATGATCAGGGCGAGTGCGCTGTCACGTCCACGGGTCTTCCAACGACGCATCGAAACTCCTGGGCCCGGCGGGGCGATCGGGATGAAGAGGGCGGCCGCGCGAGTCTTCGCCGCACGTTTCCGGCCGCATCTTAAAGTGTCGCCGCACCGCCGATGTGTCGCACTCCTCCTTCAGGGCGATACGACCGGCATCTGCATCGAAGAAGCGGTCGCTGCGAGCCCCGATCTCACGGCGAGGGCACCCGCAGCCACACCTTCTTGCGCTGTCCGGGCGCCGGATCGATCCCGAAGAATCCGACCGTCGCCTGGAACAGTCCCGATGCGCTCTGCTCGGTGAACGGGCCGGACTCCGACACGCCGATCCGCACGAAGCTCCTGGGCGCCACCGAGTAGGTGACGTTCTCGTCGCCGAGCAGACGCCAGGCGAAACGCGGCGCCGCGCTGCCCGCGGGCTTGACGTCGATCTCGTCGACCGATCTGCGGCACAGCAGCCCCGCCGCGCTGGGCACCGCGCCGGTCCATCCATACAGGCCCCGGGCCGCGAAGCCGGCGCTGCACTCGAGCAGGCCGCTCGCCGTGCCGCCGCCGGAGGTGCCCGCCGCGGTGCTCGACACCGCGGCGCCCGACTGCAGCCGCAGGCCGCCCGCGGCGAGCGCACGGCACTGTGCCTGCACCTGCGCGATGCCCGGCACGCCGGTGCGAAGCTGCAGGCCCGAGACGGCCTGCCCGGGCGCGCAGACCGACTCGAACGGGCTGCCGCTCGCGCTGTTGCCGGCGACCGGGTTCTTCCATGGCGTGCCGATCCATCGGCCGTCGGCGCCCACGCCCACGCAGACCGGGCCGATCCGCGAGACCGTGGTGCCCGCCAGGCCGTGCAGGCCCACCATCGCCTGACCGGGCTCGCATTCGAGCCTGAACGCGGTGCCGCCGGCGGGGCCGGCCTCGGGGGTCCAGGGCGCGATCGGCGGCGAGGTCGGCGCGACGTTCAGGCGCGCGATCCTCGCGACCGAGGGCACGCCCGCGGTGTCGAGCACGAAGATCATGTAGAAGCCGGGCGTGAGGTCGCCGCCGCTGTCGGGCACGGTCGCCGACAGCGTGTTGCCGGTCCTGGAGAACGGCAGCTCGACGAAGGCCTGGTCGTGGTTGAAGCCATGGGTGACCGACCCGGTCTTGACCAGCACGAGCCGTGCGATCCGGGAGCCGTCGCCCACCTGCAGCGCCAGGCCCGAGCCCGGCGTCATCACCGAGGGTGCCGAGGCGATGACCGGCCGCGCCGCGACCCTGCCGTCGCGGAACAGGTACGGCGGCCGGTACACCTCGGCGTTGAGCTGGGTGATCGGTCCGGGCGCGCCGCCCCCCGCCACCAGCACGGTCGCATCGGGCAGCAGCAGTGCGGTCGAGTGATACAGCCGCGGCTGCACGGCCTGTGCGCCGGTGGTCCACTCGCCGGTCTTCGGGTCCCACAGCTCGACCCGGTTGGTCGCGCCGCTGAAGGCCGTGTCGCTGTACTGCTGCGCGCCGCCGGTGAGCAGCACGCGGCCGTCGGGCAGCAGCGTGCCGGTGTGCCAGTTGCGGGTCGCGGCGATGCGGCCCGCGGACTCGACAGCCGGACGGGGTGCGTTGAAGTCGACGACCGAGCAGGCGTCGCCCCCGCCGCAGACCAGCGTGCGTCCCGGCGCGAACAGCGTCGCGCCCGAGGCCACGCCCGGCTGCGGCATCGGCAGCGTGCCGTGCCGCACGATCCCGCCGGTGCCGCCGTAGGTCGCGGTGTACGCGCCGCCGTCGGTCGCGAAGCCGAAGACGCGGCCGTCCGGGGCCGAGAAGTTCCGCGGGTACCACCAGTAGTAGGGCGTGGTGTCGATGGACGACAGCAGCCGGTGCGAGCCGCCGGGCTCGCGCAGCTCGGGCCGGTCCGCGCCGCCCAGCCCGCCCTGCACGAACACGCGGTCGTCGTGGGTCTTGGTCAGCGTCGCGTACCAGCGCGGCCGGAACATGCGCTGCGACGCGGTGAGCGTGTCGGTCTGCGGATCGAAGAGGTTGGTATCCGGGTTGCCGTTGTTGGTGGTGTTGCCGCCGACCAGCACGTCGCCGCCGGCGAGCAGCAGCGAACCGGTCGACAGCAGCATCTGCGCGCTGCAGAAGAGGTCGGTGCCGGTCCGGTTGGGCAGCGTCAGGTGGCCGCCGGTGATGCCGCCGGCGGACGGGTCCCAGACGTCGTACACGAAGGAGCCGGTCTGCTTGCCGGCCCGGTCGGTGCCGTAGGTCATCACGCGGCCGTCCGGCAGCAGTGCCGCGTGCAGCGCCACCAGCGGCCAGGCGCCCTCGGCCGACCACTGCCCGAGCCGCTCGGTCGCCGGATCCACCGGCGGGCCGGGCACGGGCGGCGGCGGGGGCGGCTCGGGTGCGGGAGCCGGTGCGGGAACGGGTGCGGGAACAGGTGCGGGAACGGGTGCGGGAGCCGGCGCGGGAGCCGGTGGGGCGGTGGTGGCGGCTGCCGCGGGCGGCGCCGCGATCGGATCCGAGAACACGCCCGGCGCGGGTGGCGCCGTTGCCTGCGGATCGCCGGCCGACAGCGGCGGCGCCGACAGCACCGCGGTGAGCGCCGCCGGCTCCGCCGAGCCGCCGCCGCCACATGCGGCCAGCCCGGGGAGGATCAGTGCGAACGCCATCGAGCGTTCGTGCAACGACCACCTGCGCATCCGGACTCCAGGTCGAGATGCCCGGCCCGCGAGCGGCGCCGGGCACGACGACGCCGCGCATGCGCGCCCGTCGTCGCAAAGGGAAAAGGGGGGATGACCGAGCCGGAATTCGCGACCGCTGAGCGATTGCGACCCCCGTGTGAAAGAGTGTAGCGAGAGGGTGTCGCGCGACCCCCTCGACATTCCACTTCGTCCTCGCCCGAGTGGGCGAGCCGCCGCGCGTTACGCGGCATGCGCCGGCATCAGGGGTTCGTCTGCACCCTGATCCACACCTTCTTCGCGGAGCCCGGCGCCGGGTCGCGACCGAAGAACGCGTTGGTCGCGGCGAACGTCCCCGACACCATCCGGTCCACGTACGCGCCGGTGGTGCTCGTGCCGTAGCGCACGATGCTGCGCGGCGGCACGGTGTACGTGAGGTCCTCGTCGCCGAGCTGCGTGAACCCGTACTGCGGCGCCGCCGTGCCCGGCTTCTTGACGAGGATCGCGTCCACCGCGCGCCGGCAGAGCAGCCCGCTCGCGTTGAGCGTCGTGTTCGAGTAGCCGTAGACACCGTAGGCCGCGTAGCCGCTCGCGCACTCCTCGAGCGCGCGCACCGTGCCGGTCGTGCCCGAGCCGATCGCGGTGGCCAGCGCGCCCGTGCCCGCGCCGACCTTCAGGCCGCCGGTGACGAGCGTCCTGCACCGCAGCTGCAGCTGGCTCACCGATGGCGTGCCGAAGCGGCCCTGGAATCCCGACACCGCCTGATCGGTCGGGCAGGTCACGTCGAAGGCGGTGCCGGTGGTGCCCGTGCCGGTCAGCGGATGTTTCCACGGCGTGCCGATCCACTTGCCGTCGGTGTCGACCCACACGCACTTCGGTCCGAACTGCGAGATCGTCGTGCCCGCCAGGCCGTGTGCGCCCACCATCGCCTGGCCGGGCTCGCACTCGAGCTTGAAGCTCGTGCCGGCCCCGGCGCCGGTCGTGGTCCCGGCCTCGGTCGTCCAGGGCGCGATCGGCGGCGAAGTCGGGGCCACGTTCAGCCGCACGATCTTCGCCACCGAAGGCACGCCCGCGGTGTCGAGCACGAAGACCATGTAGAAGCCGGGCGTGAGGTCGCCGCCGCTGTCGGGCACGGTCGCGGAGATCGTGTTGCCCGAGCGGATGAAGGGCAGCTCGAGGAAGGCCTGGTCCATCCCGAAGCTGTGGGTGATCGAGCCGGTCTTGATCAGCGTCAGGCGCGCGATCTTCGCGCCGTCGTCGACCTGCAGCGTCAGGCCCGCGCCGGGCGTCATCACGGTCGGGGCCGAGGTGATGACCGGCCGCGTGGCCGCGACGCCGGCGGCGAACAGGTAGGGCGGCCGGTAGATCTCGGCGTTGCGCTGGGTGAGCGGTCCGGGTGCGCCGCCTCCTGCGACCAGCACGGTCGCATCGGGCAGCAGCAGCGCGGTCGAGTGGTAGAGCCGCGGCTGCACCGCGGTCGCCCCGGTCGACCAGACGCCGGTCTTCGGGTTCCACATCTCGACCTGGTTGGTCGGCCCGCTGTACGCGGCATCGGTGTAGGTGACCGCGCCGCCCGTGATCAGCACGCGCCCGTCGGGCAGCACCGTGGACGAGTTCCACTGCCGCCGCGAGCTCATCTTCGCGGCCGACTCCACGGTGGGGCGCGGTCCGTTGAAGTCGACCACCGAGCAGAACTCGTTGCCGCCGCACTGAAGCGCGCGGCCCGGGCCGATCAGCGAGCTGCTCGACTCCTCGCCGGGCACCGGCATGGGCAGGACACCGTGCCGGATGATCGTGCCGGTGCCGGCGTAGGTCATCGTGTACGCCTCGCCGCCGGCCAGCTCGTAGCCGAAGATGCGGCCGTCCGGCGCCGAGTAGTTCCGCGGATACCACCAGTGCAGCATCGAGGTGTCGATCGCACTCAGCGCCCGGTACGAGCCGTCGGCGTCGCGCATCTCGGGATAGGCCTCGCCGCTGCGCCCGCCCTGGATGAACACGCGGTCGTCGTGAGTCTTCGTCAGCGTGCCGTACCACCGCGGCAGGTTCATCTGCGTGCCGGTCGAGGTGAGCTGGTTGGTGGCCGGGTTGAAGACGTTCGAGTCGGGGTTGCCGACGTTGGTGGTGTTGCCCTGCACGTAGACGTCGCCGCCGGTCAGCAGCAGCGTGCGGTCCGACAGCAGTACCTGGCCGGCGCAGAAGAGGTCGGTGCCCGTGGTGTTGTCGAGCGTGAGGTGCCCGCCCGCGATCGTGCCGCCGGAGGGATCCCAGACGTCGTAGAAGAACTTGCCGGTCTGCTTGCCGTTGAGGTCGGTGCCGTAGGTCATCACCCGGCCGTCGGGCAGCAGCGCGGAATGCAGCGCGACCAGCGGCCAGGCGCCCTGTGCGCTCCACTGGCCGACGACCTGGGGGGCGGGGCCCGGGGCGGGTGCGGGTGCGGGGGCAGGCGCGGGCGCGGGGGCCGGAGCCGGAGCCGGAGCAGGGGCCGGAGCAGGTGCAGGGGCCGGAGCAGGCGCAGGTGCGGGCGCAGGCGCAGGCGCAGGTGCAGGTGCAGGCGCAGGCGCAGGCGCAGGCGCAGGTGCA
>JAIYAG010000602.1 GCA_027489195.1 Burkholderiales bacterium
TCAGTCGCGTCCGGCGTCCACCGGCGTCGCCGCGCCGGTGCGCTGGGCGACGAAGGTGCCCGTCGCGCCGTCCTGCGCGCGCGTCGTGCCCTCGATGCGGTCACCCGCGACGCGGCCGTCGTAGCTGCGCAGCACGCCGCGGTCGTCCATCAGCTCGAAGCTCAGGCGGTCGCCGGCGAGCTTCACCGCGCGCATCCGGCCTTCCATCGACGACAGCCGCGCGGTGCCGGTGACGTTCTGGAAGACCTGCGAGAACGACGCGTTGAGCTCGGCGGTGCCGCGGGCATCGGTGGTGGCCAGCTTCCAGTTGCCGCCGACGGAGGCCGGCACGATCCACAGGTAGCCGGGGCGGCCGTCGACGGTGCTGCTGTCGTCCGGCTCCCACGAGCCCATCGTGAACTGGTGGGTGACCAGCCGCGTGCCGGGCTTCATCTTCAGCAGCGTCGGCCGCAGCTTCATGTTCAGGCTGGGCAGCAGGTACATCGTGACGACGGTCGCGGCCGTGAAGTCGAACACGAAGATGTCGCCCTGCTCGAACTTCGCGAGGTTGGCGACGCCGGCCTTCTCGGCGTTGCGGCGCGCGACGCCGACCATGTCGGGGTTGTATTCGACGCCGAGCGATCGGCACTTGAAGTCGCGTGCGGCGGCGATGGCGATCTTGCCGTCGCCGGCGCCCAGGTCGACGACGAAGTCGTTCTGCGTGACCTGCGCCATGCGCAGCATGCGGTCGACGAGCGCATCGGGCGTGGGCACCCAGATCACGTCCTTGCCCTGCTGGCCGACCTGCGGCGTGAAGACGGGCGAGGCCGGCGCCTGCTGGGCGTGCGCGAGCGCGGGCAGCGCCAGGACGGGCGCGGCGGCCGCCGCACGCAGCAGCGCGCGGCGCGACAGGACGGGCTCGGACGGGTGCAGCGGGTCGGACGACGGCAACGTGTTCATCGGTACGGTTCTCTGTCGTGGGGGCTGGAGGGCCGTCAGTATGCCGACGAACGATCGTCCCCGGGTACCGGTCGGATATCCATTCCGGCATCCAGCAGGCGACGCGCGAGCACCTCGCCGAATGCCGTCGCGGGGGTGAGGACGCCGCCGGGGACGCTCGAGGGCAGGGCGTCGGCCTGGGTCGCGAGCGCGAGCGCGGCCTCGCAGACGAAGACCGTGGTCGCGCGGTTGCCGGGGTCGCCGCGGCCGGCGACGAGGCCGCGCACCACCGTGCCGCGCGCGCCGCGCCCGACCAGCTCGCAACGGAAGCGGCCGCGGTCCATCGAGCGCTCGGACGGGCCCTCGCCGGGTGCGGGGATCAGTCGGCGCGCGAGCGCGCGCAACGAGGGCGCGGCGAGCGCGACGCGGGCCACGCTCGCGCCCACCGCCATCGCGCCGCCCGCGGCGGCGGCGGCCGGGCCCTGGCCGAGCTTGAGCCACTCCTGGTAGGCGAAGCCCGGCGCGTACGCGGGGTCGCCCGCGGCGGCCAGCAGCGCCGCACTGCGTCGCACGACGCGGGTGTTGACCGGGCCCATGAAGAACGGGCCGATCCAGCCGCCGAAGTCGGCGTCGCGCCGGGGCAGGCGCGGGTCCAGGTGACGCATCGTGTCGGCGGGGACCTGCCCGGCCGGGGACAGCAGGAACGGGTCGTCGAAGGCGTCCTGGTCCCCCGCTTCGAACACGCCGAGCGCCGAGGCGAGCGTGCCGCCGTTGACGCCGCCGCGCAGGGCGAAGCGCGCCTTGACCTCGACGCAGGCCTCGCCGTGGTCGCGCCACAGCGCATGGGCGACGAGCCAGGCGCCCAGGTCGGACGGCACCGAGTCGAAGCCGCAGCAGGGCACGATGCGCGTGCCGTCGGCGGCGGCCCGCTCGTGATGGCGGTCGATCAGGCGACGCACCCAGGGAGTCTCGCCGGTGATGTCCACGTAGTGGGTGCCGTGCGCGACGCAGGCATCGACCAGCGCGTCGCCGTACTTCGCGAACGGCCCGGCGGTGCTCAGCACGACGCGGGCGCGCGAGGCGAGCGCGGCCAGTGCCGGGGCGTCGTCGGCGACGGCCACGACGATGCCGGCGGCCGCCGCGCCGGGCCCGCAGGCATGGCGCACCGCCTCGAGCTTCGCCTGCGAGCGCCCGGCGAGCGCCCAGCGCAGCGATCCCGCGTGCGCGGCGAGGTGCGCCACCGCCTGCCGGCCCACGAAGCCGCTGGCGCCGTAGACCACGATGTCGAACTCGCGCGCGGCGGCGCCGCCCGCACGGCGGCGCGTCCGCGTGCGCGGCGGCGCGCTCATGCGATGCTCCGCGACATCGCGCCGCCCAGGCGGCGCACCAGCCACTTCGGCGTCGCCCGCGAGGCGAGCGTCGCGACGAGGTTCAGCCGGCCGGGCACGCGGATCGTCTCGCCGCGCAGGCAGGCCTCGTAGCCTTCGGCGGCCACCGACGCCGCGGTGCCGACGAAGGCCGGCGGCAGCCGCCCCAGGCCCTCGTGGCTGCGTGCCGCGCCGCTCAGCATGTTGGTCGCGGTCACGCCCGGGCACAGCGCAGTCGCGGTGACGCCGGAGCCGCGCAGCTCCTCGGCGAGCGACTCGGTCATCGACAGCACGAAGGCCTTGGTCGCCGCATAGGTCGCGAGCGCCGGGATCGGCTGGAACGCGGCGATCGACGCGACGTTCAGCACGCGTCCGTGGCCGCGCTCGACCATCGGCGGCACGAAGTGCGCGAGCATCTGCGTGAGGGCGCCGACGTTGAGCTCGATCATCCGCCGGTGCGTCTCGGGCGTCATGCCGGCGAACGGGCCGTACTCGAGCACGCCCGCGTTGTTGACCAGCACGTCGATCGGGCGCTTCGCGCGCTTCATCGCGGCGGCGAGGCGAGGCACCGCGTCCGGTTCGGACAGGTCGGCGCGGACCGCCCAGGCCTTCACGCCATGGTCATCGGCGAGCGATGCGGCGAGCGCCTTCAGCGCGTCGGCGCTGCGCGCGACCAGCACCAGGTCGTGGCCACCCGCGGCGAAGCGGCGCGCGAGCGCCTCGCCGATGCCCGACGAGGCGCCGGTGATCAGCGCGGTGCCCGCAGGGGCCCCGCTGCGGGCGCGCGGGCCGCCCGGCGCATGGTTCGTCGCGCGGCTCATCGCGCGGCCCCCGCGGTCGGTGCGGCCTCGGGCAGGCCGCGCGCCGCCGCGCGCGCGGGATCGGCGAACAGCCAGCGCCGCAGCCCGCGCCGCTCGAAGGGCCGCCAGCCGCCCTCGGGCTGCGCGAGCCGGTCGGCGAGCGCATGCAGCGCCAGCGGGTTCACGCCGAGCCCCACGTGGCTCGCGGCGACGACGATGTTCTCGGCCTGCGGGCCCGGACGCTCCACGCTGCACTGCCAGGCGACGATGCCGTCGCTGCGACTCCAGATCGAGGTGGTCGGCACCGGCGGCGGCGTGCGCAGGCCGTCGCGCAGCCGCGGCTCGCGGTGCTGGCGTCCGTTGAGCAGCTCGAACAGGCGCCACGCGTTGGTGGCGCGCGGCGAGCCGGCGAAGGGCGTGCCCAGCGTCACCACGGCGCGCACCGCGTCGGGCAGCTGCTTGGCGAGCTCGCGCGCGTAGATCCCGCCCAGGCTCCAGCCGACCAGGCTGACCCGACGCCCGTGGCGCTCGGCGAGCGTGCGGATCCGATGCAGCGCCCCCTCGAGGATCTCGGGCCTCGGCCCGAGGTTGCGTCCGAGCTGCCAGCCGTGCGCGTCGTGGCCGAGGCCGCGCAGCAGCCGGCGCAGCGGTCGCGTGCTGGTGTCGGTCGCGGCGAGGCCGGGGAACACCAGCACCGGATGGCCGTCGCCACGCGGCGAGGCGGCCAGCAGCGGCAGCGCGGCGACGAAGGCCTCGGCCTCGAGCGGCACGCGGCCCTCGAGGGCGAGGCGCAGCCATCCGGGGCGCATCGCGTCGTCGTCGATCGGAAGGTCGGGCTTCATCGGGGATGTCTCCAGCAGGGCGCGGGCCGGCACCAGGCCGGACGCGGGCGTCGATGTGAGCGGCGCACCCGGGCGCGGGCACGACGCACGCCGACCTTCAGGCGGCGGGCGTACGCCGCCTGCGCGGCGGCGAGGCCACTGCGGCCGCCTTGGCCGCCGGCGCCTTGCGTTTCGGTGTCCGCGCCGGTCTGGCCGAGGCCGCCGCCGACGCGATCGCCTCGGCCGCCATCGCCTCGGCGCTGGCCGACGCCTCGTCGCGCGCCGCCGCGACCGAGGCCTCGAGCGCTCGCAGCGCGCCCAGCGCCCCGTGCAGCCGCTCGGTCAGGTCGTGCACGTCGGGCGCCGCGCGCCGGCAGGCGATCAGCCCGAAGCACAGCTGCCCCATGTAGCTCTGCACGGTGATGTTCAGGCCGATGCCGTGCACGACGATCGACAGCGGATACATGCCGGTCATCCGCGCGCCGGCGAGGTACAGCGGCACCTGCGGGCCCGGCACGTTCGAGATCACCACGTTGGCGACGCGCAGCCGGTGCGCCATCCGCGAACGGCCGTACAGCGAGGCCAGCCCCGACAGCAGCCAGGGCGAGCCGAGCGACGGGAAGTCGGTCGGCAGCAGGTCGCGGAACACGCCCATCTCGGCCTTCATCGCGCGGGTGGCCGCACGGATCGCGTCGAGCCGCGCCATCGGGTCGGCCACCTGGGTGGCCAGGTCGATCAGCGTGCCGGACACCTGGTTGTTGCTGGAGGTGTCGCCCTCGGCGCGCAGCGAGACCGGCACGCCGGCCACCAACGTGCGCTCGGGCAGCTCGCGGCCGTCCTTGAGGTACTCGCGCAGCGCGGTCGCGCACAGCCACAGCACCATGTCGTTGATCGAGGCGTCGAGCGTGCGGCCGATCGACTTGACCTCCGCCAGCGGCAGCGACGCGCAGGCGAAGGCGCGCTGGTTGGTGATCGACGCGTTGAACGGCGTGACCGGCGCGAGCTTCAGGCGCGTGCCGACCGCCGCCGTTGCAGTGCCGCGTCCCCGGCGCAGGCGCGTCGTGATCACGGTGCGCGCCGTGCCGAGGGCCGCGCCCGCCAGCGGCGGCATCAGCTTCGCGAAGCGCACCATCTGATCGAGCTGGTTGCCGAGGGCCGCCCCGAGCAGCTCGGCCACGCCGAGCTGGTAGCGGTGCGTGCGCGGTGCACGCGGCGGCTTGACGCGCCGCGGCTCGGGCGTGAGGTCGAACACGCTGTTGGCCATCGCAACCGCGGCCTGGCCGTCGACCGCCGCATGGTGGACCTTGGAGTAGAAGCCGATGCGGCCGTCCTCCAGCCCCTCGATCACGTAGAACTCCCACAGCGGGCGGCTGCGGTCGAGCAGGCTCGAGTGCAGCCGCGCGGCCAGCGCCTCGAGCTGCGCCATGGTGCCGGGACGGGGCAGCACCGTGTGGCGGATGTGATAGTCGATGTCGATGTCGTCGTCGCGGATCCACACCGGATTGGCGAGATCGAACGGCATCAGCGCGAGCTTGCGGGTGAACACCGGCGCCAGGTGCAGGCGCGAGAGCACGTGCGCCCGCACCGCGTCGAGCCAGGGGCCGCGTTCGGGGGGCGGCGCCTCGAAGAGGGCGAGGCTGCCGACGTGCATCGGCATCTCCGGGCTCTCGAGGTGCAGGAACGCACCGTCGAGCAGGCTCAGGTGACTCAGGTCGGCCATGCCGCGTCCTCCTCCGTGTCCGGGCCGGGGCGGGCATCGGGGCCCGTCGTCCGTCGATCGTGTCCGGACAGTGTCGCTCGGCCGGGCGCCGGAGGGAAGTCTCGGGCATGCCGCCCGGTCGCATTCCGGCCCGCGCCGGCCCGCCTCACATCAGGATGATGTCGTACTGTTCCTGCGAGTACAGGCCCTCGACCTGCAGCGAGATCGGCTTGCCGATCTGGTCGCCCACCGCCGCGAGGTGCTGCGACTCCTCCTCCAGGAAGAGGTCGATCACCGACTGCGAGGCGAGGATGCGGAACTCGCGCGGGTTGAACTGGCGGGCCTCGCGCTGGATCTCGCGCATGATGCCGTAGGCGACCGTCCGCGCGGTCTTGGTGTCGCCCTTGCCGCCGCAGGTCGCGCAGGGCTCGCACAGCACGTGGGCCAGCGATTCGCGCGTGCGCTTGCGGGTCATCTCCACCAGCCCGAGCGAGGTGAAGCCGTTGACCGAGGACTTGGTGCGGTCGCGCGCGAGCGCTCGACGCAGCTCGGTCAGCACCGCCTCGCGGTGCTCGGCGCTGCCCATGTCGATGAAGTCGATGATGATGATGCCGCCGAGGTTGCGCACGCGCAGCTGGCGGGCGATGGCATGGGCGGACTCGAGGTTGGTGCGGAAGATGGTGTCGTCGAAGTTGCGCCCGCCGACGTAGCCGCCGGTGTTGACGTCGA
>JAIYAG010000559.1 GCA_027489195.1 Burkholderiales bacterium
CGCTGCCGGTGATCGAGCGGCCCGCGACCACGTCGAGCTGACCGCGGGCGGACGGCGACAGCAGGATCGGGTCCGCATTGCGCAGCTGCACGTCGCCGTCGGGCGCCCGGACCAGGAGCCGCGCCGGCCAGAGCGTGATCGGCGTATCGCGGTCGGTGTAGCTCTCGGTCGGCGAGCCGGCCGCATCGGCGAGCGCGGTCGGGTTGACCGACCGCAGGTCGACCGCGCCCGACAGCGATTCGAGCGACAGCTCGCTCGACTCGCCGTAGGTGCTGAAGTGCGTGCGCTGGCGGAAGTTGCGGGCGTTCTCGGTGCGCTGCGGCGCGAGCGTGGGGTTGTACGCCCGGCCGAAGGTGAGCTCGCGGCGCGCCTCGATCGAGACGGCCGCATCACCGAGTGCGACGAGGGTCGGCACCGGCGTCCCCTCGAGTTCGCGGGTCGGTGCGACGGTGTCGCCGGCGACGATGCGCCCGGAGCCGAGCATGACGGTGTAGGTGCCGCTGCCGATCGATCCGCCGGCGCGCACGTCGAGCCGCCCGCCGCCGGTGACGACCGGATCCGCGGCGAAGGTGTTCGTGCCGGGCAGCCGCCCGGACGATCCGATCGCCGCCGACAGGTTGCGGACGTCCGCACCCGCCTCGATGCGGACGGTGCCGCCGCCGAGCGCGCCGACGTTCTGCGTGAAGTAGCGGAACTCCGGCCACCACGAGACGCCCGAGGTGGCGTTGGCGAGCGTGCCGTCGGCGGCGACCTGGCCGCTGCGGAACAGCCAGCTGCTGACGATGCGGTCGCTCTCGGCGGCGAGGATCGATCCGCCGGCGCGCAAGGTGATGTCGCCGCCGTCCTGGGTGTAGGCCGGGCGGATCTGGGTGCCCGGGATGGTCGGGTTCCGGAAGCCGTCGAGCGCCGGTGCGGACCGGCCCGCAGTGAAGATCGACGCGACGCCGCGATCGAGCGGCGCGGACGCGTCCGCCGAGTCGACGCCCAGCAGGATGTCGCGCGCGGCGGCGAGCGTGATCGAGCCGGTGCCGGTCCGGATCGAGCGGCCGGCTTCGAGCGCGATGCGGCCGTCGGTGCCACCGAGGATCGGGTCGCCGGCGGCACGGGTCCGCAGCGGGTCGGCGGCTGTCCGATCGGCGCCGGCCACCAGCCGGAACGACCAGGTCGCGGGCGCAGACCCCATGAAGGCCGCTTCGGCTGCGGTGTTCGGCCCGCCGGTGACGCCACCGAACCCGTCGTTCAGCACGGCGGTCGCGAGCAGGGCGCCGGACGATCCGCCCGTCAGCAGCAGGTTCCGATCGGCCGCGAGCGTCAGGACCCCGGCGGTGTCCGAGGCGGTCGAGGAGGTGAAGCGGGTGGTGGAGAAGTCGAGCGACTCCTGCACGGCGATGTCACCGCCGGCTGCGGAGCGCACTTCGATCTCCGGCCGCAGCCGCAGGGTCGATGTCTCGCCGACGCCGAGTCGCTGGGCGGCGCGCGCGACGTTCGCGGGGGTGGCGAAGGCGGCGGCCGCGGCGAACGCGTCGGTGAGCGCGAGGATGCCGCTTGCGGCGGTGCCGCGCGTCACGGACTCGATGCCGTCGTAGCGCTGCACGAAGGTCAGCCGCGTCTGCGAGGCGCCGACGATCGTGCCGCTCGGGATCGCGACGTCGTCGAGACGCGCGGCGGGGACCCGCAGGTCGACCACGCCACCGGTGACGCCGCCGACGTCGATGCGGGCCCCCGCAGCGGCCCGCACGCCGGCCGCACCGGAGAGATCCACCTCGCCGCCGCGGCCCGCGCTGCCGAGGGCGGCGAGCGCGCTGGCGCCGTCGAGGCGGACCGTACCGCCCGCATCGATCGCGATCCGGCCGCCCGTGGGCCCGCTCGCGTCGAGACGGGCGCCGGTCAGCGACACGTCGCCTGCATCCGCGGACAGGCCGATCTCGCGTGCTCCGAGCAGGGTCGCGCCCGGTGTGCCGGCGATCGCGAGATCGCCACTGCGGGCCCGGACGGTCACCGCGCCATCGAAGCCGCCGCGCTGCGCCTCGCGCAGGATCGCGCTCGGGTCGGCCACCCTCGCGCCGTCCACCGACAGGCTGGACCGGTCGGTGCCGGCCGCGCGGCCCTCGAGGGTGCCGGACAGCGCGACGCGCCCGGTCGGCGCCTCGACCTTCACGGTGCCGCCGGCCGCATCGCCGGGTCCGGCGGTGACCGCGATCGCGGACCCCGCCTGCGCATCGATCGAGCCGGTGGCCGAGCTCAGGCTCACCGATCCGCCCGAGGTGCCGTAGCGCACGCCGCGGGTGTCGACCGTCGCGCCCGACGCATCGATCCGGCTGCCCGGTCGCAGCACGATCGCGGCGTCGGCCGGTGCGTCCGGCCCGCTCGCCACCAGTCGCACGTCACCCGACGGCGCCTGGATCGCGCCGCCGTGGTCGATGCGAGACGCCTCGAGCACCAGCCGCCCGCCCGGTCCGGCGGCCGGGGACGCGGTGCCGCCGCCGCGCGTGACGAGCTCGCCGCCGGCCTGGATCCGCTGCGTCGAACCGGCCTGCGCGGCGATCACCGGCGCGGTGATCGCGAGCGACCCGTCGACCGTCGTCGCCCCCGATCCCGCGACGCCCAGCGCCGCGCTGGCGGTGATCGTCGTCTGCTCGAAGCCCTCGATCCGCCGCACGCCCTCGCCCAGCGTCACGCGGCCGTCGCGTGCCGGGTCGTCGGCGCGGCCCTGCACCGAGACCGACAGCGTCGCGGCGGGCACGAGCGCGCCGGGCGTCGCATCGGTACCGGTCCAGCGCCAGTCGAAGGCACCGGCGACGATCCGCACGGGCGCCTGTGCGCCCGTTCTCACGAGAACCGGCGCCCTCAGCGCGAGCGTGCCGAGCGACTCGGTGCCGACCCGCGCGCCGCCGGCGAGCGCGATCTCGCGGGACGCAGAGAGCGCGATCGAGTCCGAGCTGCCGAGGGCAGCGAGCAGCCCGTCGGTCAGCACGATCGACCCGGTCGCTGACACGTCGGTGCCGCCGAGCACGACGCGCTCGGAGGCGGCCGAGACGCCACCGACGCGCAGGTCGACCGCCGGATCGATCGAGGCGCCGCCCGGTGCGGCGATCGATGCCCGGGCGGCCTGCACGCGGACGCCGGCCCCGAGCTCGACCCTCGCCGCCGAGGCGCTCGGCACCGACAGCGTCTGCCGCGTGTTCGAGCTCGCGCCGAGGTAGGCGGCCGTGCCGGTGTCGAGCCGCTCGGTCAGGGTCGGCCCGCCCGCGGCGGTGATCTGCGCTCTGCGTCCGACCTCGATCCGGTCGGTGGCCACCAGCGACACGTCCTGACCCGAGAGGCTCGCGCCCGCCTGCAGGCGGACCTCCTCGGCGATGGCCGTCACGGTCCGCAAGGCGCCGACACCGTCGGCGGCGTCGGGATCGGTGGTGACGGCGCTGCGACCGCCGATGACCACGCGTTCGGCCTGCAGCGAGCGGATCCGTTCGGCCGACACGCCGACGAATCCATCGGGCGCGGAGCCGCCCTCGAGCACCGCGATCCGGCTCGCCGCGATCTCGACTTCGCCGGCACGCCCTGCCGCACGGGTTCCGCTCGCCGTCGCGCCACGCAACGCGAGCGTGCCGGCGAGGTCGAGCACCGGACCGCGTGCGGTCAGCGTCAGCGTGCCCGCATCGGCGGGCAGGCGCGGCACGACCGAATCGGTGCGGGCCGCCTCGGCCGCGAAGAAGCGCGTGCCGGTGTCGGTCACGTACTCGCCGTACTGGGCGACGACGGTGGCCGGCAGGACGTTGAAGGACGCCCAGCGCGTGTCGCGCGGGCCCACCGCCTCCGCGGCACGGTAGCCGGCGACGAGCGACGAGCCGTCGGACAGCGTCGTGTTGCGCGCGGGTGCGGCGTCGCGCGCGGTCGTCGCGGCGACGACCACCGCGCCGGGCAGCGTCGCGTAGCGCGCGGGCAGCAGCGTGTAGAAGCCCGCCGGCAGCGCGTCGCTGGCCGTCAGGTAGACCCGGTCCCCGACCGACACCGCCGGTGCGACCCCCACGCCCGTGCTCGTCGGCATCGCGCCCCGGAACGCCGGCAGCGCGGCGCCACGGGAGGCGAGCATCTCGCGCTGCGCGACGAAATCGTGAGGCGCCGCCCCGTCGAGGCCCGGGATGACGGCATACACGTTGGGGCGCTGCAGCAGGTCGCTGGCGCCGCGACTGCTCGCGACGAAGCTGCTCGCGAGCACCTCGCCGCCGCCCGATGCATCGACGACCGCGCCCGGCGCGATCCGGATCGACTCGCCGGCGATGCTGACCGAGCGCGGCAGCGAGGTGACGTCGCGGGTGCTCGCGGCGGTGAACGCATAGCTCAGGCGACGCTGGTCCTGCGTGTCGCCGAGCGGCACCGGCAGGTCGCCGCCGACGACCGACACGCGGGCGCCGTCGCGCAGCGAGAGCGTGCCGACGGCATCGAGGTCGATGTGACCCTGCGGCGCGAAGGCGCGGCCGGCGAGGTCGATCGTGGCGGCCCGCATCGACAGCGAGCCCCCGGCGGACAGCGGTGCGAGCGCGTCCTCGCCGCGCGGCGTGCTGCGGATCGCGCCGTCGTCGCCGAGCACGGTGACCGCATAGCGGCTGAGCGTGGTCGGAAAGAGGCGGCGGGCGATCAGTTCGACCGAGCCGTACGCCGACAGGGCGCCCTCGGCATAGGGCGCGACCCGGTCGCTCTGGTCGCGGAACAGGCCGATCAGCCTCAGGTCGCCGTCGGTGGCCAGCGAGGTGCGCGAGACGCCCTGCAGCGCAAGGGTGCCGACCAGATCGAGCGCCACGGAGGCGTCCACGTCCAGGCGCGCGGCACCGCCGGAGGCCTCGCCCTCCCGCAGGTTCGCGACACGGCCGTTGCCCAGGGCGACATACGGCGCCCGCACCGTGGCGGTCGTGCCGCCCACGCCGGGCGTGACCGCGAGGGCGGGCGCGTCGAGGCGCAGTTCCCGGACCGCGCCGGTGGTCGTGCCGCCGTCGAGCGCGATCCGGTCGCGGGCCTCGACGACGAGCCGATCGCGCGGTGCGGCGGGATCGACCACCGAAGCAGCCACCGTCACCAGCGTCGGGCGATCGAGCGCCGCCTCGGACGTGGTCGCGGGCGGCCCGTTGCGAAGGCGGTCGAGGTCCGCACCGGAGACGAAGCCCCGGGGGACCGCCGCCGAGTCGGCGACCACCGCCGTCGTCTGCAGCCCCGAGGGCACGGGGCCGAACTCGCCGGTCGTGCCGCCCTGGCGATCCGGTACGCGGAGCTCGAGCGTGCCATGGGCCGCGCCGGGCCCGCCCGCCGCGACATCGACCCGGGGCGCGAGCGCGCCGCCGTTGGTGGCGGAGAACCGGAGGCGACCGCCCTCGCTCGGCACGGTGCGCTCGGTCGGCGCGGCGTCGGGCGCGTCGATGCTGCGTGCCAGGAGCGTGCCGGTGGCGCCGCGCGCCGAGAACCGCGAACCCACATCCAGGACCAGGTAGCCGTCCCAGGCATCGAAGGTGATCGTGCCGCCGGCGAGCACCGAGCCGCTGATCCGGCCCGCATCGTCGCGCCAGGTGGCATCGACGCCGTCGGCCGACACGCGGGCGTCGCGGCCCACGTACAGGCCCTGCTCGCCGCGAAAGCCCCGGAACTCGGTGCCCGCGCCGGGCGTGCGGCCCACCGACGCGGCGATCGTGCCGCCCGGGGCGTCCAGGCGTCCTTCCACGTCCATCCGGAGCCCGGCCTCGAGCGTGATCCGGCCACCGCGCTCGACCGCGATCTCGCTGCCCTGGCCTTGCACCAGCACCCCGCGGTAGGCCGAGGGCGCCCGGAATGAGACCGACACCGGACGGCGCTCGGCATCGGGCCGCTGCACGATCGGCGAGACCGCCCGGAGCGCGTCGCCGTCGGTGACGCTCGTGCCGTCCGGATCGAACCGGCGATTGCGTTGGGACGGGCGGATCGACACGCCGGGGGCGAGCGTGAGCGTCGACTGCGCACGCAGATCGTAGTCGGCGAACCCGCCGGTGAGGAAGAAGTCGGGCAGCACGGACAGCGCGCCCGCGGGCGCCGGCGCACCGACGACGATGTCGGCCGCGTCGATCCGCAGCGCGCCGCCGGTCGCGAAGCCATGCCCAGTCAGGGTGCCGGCGGCGGAGATCCGGCCCGCCGCCGCGCGGTCGGGCCCTCCGGTGTCCGTCGACAGCAGTTCGATCCGACCGGCCGTCCCGGTGGCGAGCGCCCGCGTCGGCGACATCCGTGCACCGGCGGACACGTCGACCGTCGAGGCCGCGTCGACCGAGACCGAGGTCGGACTCGACAGGCGAACCGAGCCGCCGTTGGCGACGGCGGCCGCGGTCGTCGCATCGGGCGCGGGCTCGACCGCATCGACCCGCCATTGACCGGCGGCCGACACCCTCGCGCCGGTCACCGTCACGTCGGCCGGGCGGGTCGCGGTCTCGACCGAGGTCCCCTGCACGAACACCCCGCTCAGGTCGATGCCGCGCGAGACCGAGTCGCGCCCGGACACCGTGGTCACCACCTGCTCGCGCGCGCCCGGCACGATGATGTCGCCGGCCACCGTCATGCCGCCACCCGCGGCGACCGTGAGCCGGCCTCCCGCGGGCAGCTCGACGCGAGAGCCGGCCGGAACGGTCACGCTCTCGTTCGTGAACACCTCGATCCGGGACACGCCGCGCGCCGCGAGTGCCGCGGCATCGACGCGCAGCGGATTCGGCGACGCGGGGTCGCCGAAGACGGCGACGCGGTCGGCCGCCTCGCCCACCGGGGTCGCTGCCGGCGCGGTCTCGAAGCGGACCGGTGCCTGCAGCCTGAAGTCGGGGTTGGGCTGCTGGAAGGCGCGCTGGTTGCCGAAGGTCAGCAGCCCGCCGGCCGGCGGCGCCGCGGCCTGCCGGCCGCCGACCACCACGCTGCCCTCGAGCAGGCCGTTCATCGTCAGGAACGGGGCGTCGAGCTGCAGGCCGCCCGCCGACAGGCCCTCGAGGTAGCCCGGGTCGCGGCGGCCGCGGTAGGCGAAGGACCAGCTGCGCGTCACCCCCCACCGTGCGTCCGTGAGGCTGTAGCTGTCGGCACGCTGGTACAGCCGGTCCGCCGGCGCCTGCGAGACGTCGAGGGTCCGTTGGCCGTCGAACAGCGTGCTGGTCGCAAGCACGCCGGGCAGGTAGCGCAGCGAGCCGCCGGACACGTCGAAGCGAGCGCCCGGCTCGACGATCGCATCGCCGTCGGACTGGATGCGGATCGATCCGCCGGTGCCAGAGCGCTCCTCCACCGTCCGACCGACCTGCTGGGCGGCCAGCCGGTTCAGGGTGTCCTGGGAGAACAGCGGGCTGCCGGTGCGCTGGTCGACGCGCAGCGTCGTGCCCGCGAGCGACGGCGAGCGCAGCGCCACGCCGTCCCCGAGGTTCTCGCCGCGCAGCTCCACGTCGAGCAGGTTGCGTTCCACCGACACCTGGACGTCGCGCACGCCGGCCACCGAGATCTCTACGTTCGGACCCACGTAGACCCGCGCCGCGCCGACCGGGCGCACCGCGCCCGCCGCCTCCGGGTCGAGCGGCGTGTCGCTCGCCACGATCTGCACCTGCCCGCCGGGCGCGACGATCGACGCGCCCCCTTGTGCATCGCCCTGCAGCACGATCCGGCCGCCCTCGATCCGCACCTGCGACGGGAACACCTGCTGGCTGTCGATGGCGGTCAGCGGCCGACCCGATGCATCGAGCTCGCTCGTGGGCTGAAGCTCGATCCGGCTGCGCGGGCCGAGCGTCGTGGTGCCCGAGCGGAGCGCCGTCGGTCGGCCGGCGACATCGAACGACTCCGGCAGGTCCGAGCGCGCGATCAGCCAGACCGAGCCGTTGCCGCTCAGCGCGCTGCGCGCCGAGATCCGGCCCTCGTTGTTGACCGCGAGGCCGACCAGCGTCGTGTTGCCGCGGTCGCTGACCAGGGTGCCCAGGTTGCGGGCCTCGCCGCCCGAGCCGACCTCGATGAACAGGCCGCGGAACGCCGCCGAGTCCTGACTCGTGGGCGCGAACAGGTAGACCTTCTGGCCCGCGGCCAGCACGATCTGGCCGTTCGGCGACGAGATCAGTCCGTTGTTGATCACTTCGCTGGTGGCGAAGAGGAACACCCGACCGCCATCGGCCGACGTGATCCGTGCGGCCTCCACGAGCTGCTGGCCGTTCGGGCCGAGCACCGGCTGGCCGGCCAGGTTCGTGACCGGGCCGCTCTGGACCTCGATGCGCGCGGTGGTCGGCGCATTCGCCGCCCGCTCGAAGGTGGCGCGGCCGTCGCGCAAGGCGGTGAGCCCGCGCACGAACGCATCGTCCTGCAGCGACAGCGTCGACGCGATGAACGAGGTGGCGTCGACCTGCGCCCCGGGCTTGAAGACGATGCCGTTGCGGTTGATCAGGTACACCTGACCGTCGGCGACCAGGCGCCCGGCGATCGTGCTCGGGCGCGTGTCGTCGATCCAGTTCAGCGCCACCCAGTTCCGGTTGCCCTGCTGGTCGAAGCGCA
>JAIYAG010000563.1 GCA_027489195.1 Burkholderiales bacterium
CCTCGATCAGGAAGACCTGCGAAGCGCCCGCGCCGAGCGCGGATTCGCGGATGGCACGGCGCTCGACCTGGGTGGAGCCGCAGGGCACGAAGATGATGATCCGCGGGTTCGGGGCGAACAGCGAGCCCGGATGCACCATGCGGATGAACTGCTTGAGCATCTGCTCGGTCACGGTGAAGTCGGCGATGACGCCGTCCTTCATCGGGCGGATCGCCTCGATGTTGCCCGGGACCTTGCCGAGCATCTGCTTGGCTTCCTTGCCGACCGCGGCGATGGTCTTCTTGCCGTTCGGGCCGCCTTCCTGACGGATGGCCACGACCGAAGGCTCGTTCAGAACGATGCCCTTGCCCCGCACGTAGATCAGGGTATTGGCCGTTCCGAGGTCGATCGCGAGGTCGTTGGAGAAATACTTTCGAAAGAATCCGAACATCGTCGGTTCCGCGCTTTATTGGAGTGGATGGGACTCTCGGGCCGGTATCCGGAGCGGTCGAATCAGGTGCGATTCGACCCCGGATAGAGCCAGAATCTCCTCAGAAACGACGCGAATCATACCTTATAATTCCTTCAGTTCACTACGAAAATCGGGGTTTTCCACTGTCTCTCACAGCTGCCGACGTGGCGCGGATCGCAGAGCTCGCCCGTCTCGAACTCACCCCTGCCGAGGCCGACCGCAGCCTGGTGCAACTGAATCGGGTCCTCGAGCTGATCGAGGCGCTCCAGGCCGTCGACACCACCGGTGTCGCGCCGATGACCCACGCCGGTGACATGGTCTTGCGCCTGCGCCCCGACACCGTGACCGAACCCGATCGCCGCGACGACTACCAGCGGGTCGCGCCGGCGGTCGACCACGGCCTGTACCTCGTGCCGCGGGTGATCGAATGAGCGCCTGGCACGAGCGGCCCCTGGCCGACCTGCGTCACGCCCTCGACACCGGCGAGACCACCGCCGTCGCGCTCGCCGACCACTTCCTCGGCCGCATCGCGACCTCTACCCTGAACGCGTTCATCGACGTGCGTCCCGATGCGACGCTCGAAGCGGCCCGTTCGGCCGACGAGCGGCTCGCCCGTGGCGAGCGCGCACCGCTGCTTGGGGTGCCGATCGCCCACAAGGACGTCTTCGCGACGCGCGGCTGGCGTTCCACCGCCGGCTCGCGGATGCTGGCGGACTACGTCAGCCCCTTCGATGCCACGGTCGTCGAGCGGCTCGCGGCCGCCGGCGCGGTCTGTCTCGGCAAGACCAACTGCGACGAGTTCGCGATGGGCTCGTCGAACGAGCACTCGTTCTTCGGCCCGGTCCGCAACCCCTGGGACCGCGCGGCCATCCCGGGCGGGTCCTCGGGCGGCTCGGCGGCGGCGGTGGCCGCGGGCCTCGCGCCGCTGGCCACCGGCACCGACACCGGCGGCTCGGTGCGCCAGCCGGCGGCGATGTGCGGCATCACCGGCATCAAGCCCACCTACGGGCGGGTGTCGCGCTTCGGGATGATCGCGTACGCGTCCAGCCTCGACCAGGGCGGGGCGTTCGGCGCGTCGGCGGCCGAGTGCGCCGCGCTGCTGGGCGCGATGTCCGGGTTCGACCCGAAGGACTCGACCAGCGTCGACCGGCCCGCCGACGACCACGCCGCCGGGCTCGCCGACTCGCCGGTGCCCGCCGGGCGGGGCGCCCCGCCCGGTCCGTCCACGCCGCTGGCCGGCCTGCGCGTGGGGGTGCCGCGCGAGTTCTTCGGCGAGGGCCTGGCGCCGGACGTCGAGGCCGCGGTGCGCACCGCGCTCGCCACGCTCGAGTCGCTCGGCGCGGTGCTGCGCGAGGTCTCGCTGCCGCGCACCCGCCTGGCCATCCCGGCGTACTACGTGATCGCCCCGGCCGAGGCCTCGAGCAACCTGTCGCGCTTCGACGGCGTCCGATACGGCCACCGTGCGGAGCACCCCGCCGACCTGCGCGACCTGTACCGGCGCACCCGCGCCGAGGGCTTCGGCGAGGAAGTCCGGCGGCGGATCCTGGTCGGCACCTACGTGCTGTCGCACGGCTACTACGACGCCTACTACCTGCAGGCGCAGAAGCTGCGGCGCCTGATCGCCGAGGACTTCGCCGCGGTGTTCGGCGAGGTCGACGTCATCGCGGGCCCCGTGTCCCCGACGGTGGCCTGGGACCTCGGCGAGCGGGCCGACGATCCGGTGCGCGACTACCTGGCCGACGTCTACACGCTGGGCACCTCGCTCGCCGGCCTGCCCGGCCTGTCGATGCCGGCGGGCTTCGGCGATCGGGGCCGGCCGGTCGGCCTGCAGCTGATCGGCGACCGGTTCCACGAGACGCGCCTGCTCGCGGTCGCGGACCGCTTCCAGCAGGCGACGGACTGGCACCGGCGGCGCCCGCCCGAATGACACCGGCCGCGCGGCGCCCCGGTGCGGACCGCAGGCGACGTCCGCCCGTCGCTGCGCCCGCCGTGATCGCGGCCTTCGCGGCCGTGCTGGCGGTGGCCGGCTGCGCGAGCGGCAGCGGCGGCGCGAGGCCCGCGCCGATCGCCGACCGGCCGATCGACCTCGCGGGCCGGTGCGCGCAGACCGAGGAGGACGGCTTCCGGGAGGAGGCGAGCCTGGTGGTGCGCGCCAACCGGGTCGAGGCGCTGCGCTGGGAGCTGTGGGTCGGGCGGCGCGGAAGCTGCCGGTTCGAGCTCGCCGAGTTCACCCAGGTGCGCAGCCGCCCGTCGATCGAACTGGCCGCGCGCGACGGCAGCGCCTGCAAGCTGATGGTCTGGCAGGAGCCGAGGCGCGTGACGCTGGCCCATGCCGGCTGCGAGGCCCGCTGCACCGGGGGCATCTACGAGGAGGCGTGGCCGGTGATGTTCGAGCCGCGCGACGGCGGCTGCGCCACGAGATGATGAAGAGGATGCGATGACAGCTTGGGAAGTCGTGATCGGGCTGGAGACGCACGTCCAGCTCGCCACCCGCTCGAAGATCTTCTCGGGGGCGTCGACCGCGTTCGGCGCGCCGCCGAACACGCAGGCCGGCCCGGTGGACCTGGCGCTGCCCGGCGTGCTGCCGGTGTTCAACGCCGCCGCGCTCGACTGCGCGGTGAAGTTCGGCCTGGCGGTCGGCGCGCAGATCGCGCCGCGCTCGGTGTTCGCGCGCAAGAACTACTTCTATCCGGACCTGCCCAAGGGCTACCAGATCAGCCAGTACGAGATCCCGGTGGTGCAGGGCGGGTCGCTGCCGATCGTCTGGGAGCAGGGCGGCGAGCCGCGCGAGAAGATCGTGCGGCTGACCCGCGCGCACCTGGAGGAGGACGCCGGCAAGTCGCTGCACGAGGACTTCCACGGCATGTCCGGCATCGACCTGAACCGCGCGGGCACGCCGCTGCTCGAGATCGTCACCGAGCCCGACATGCGCTCCTCGGCCGAGGCGGTGGCCTATGCCCGCGCGCTGCACGGCCTGGTGACCTGGCTCGGCATCTGCGACGGCAACATGCAGGAAGGCTCGTTCCGCTGCGACGCGAACGTCTCGGTGCGCCCGGTCG